>CAZBEL010000057.1:0-8046 GCA_964490885.1 uncultured bacterium | reverse complement strand
GCCCTCACTTTTTTACCACTTTTCGAAACTCTTACCCGCTTGTTGGGTCGTAGTGGCGTTCCTGCTTCGTCAGTCATTGTACAGCATCTAACTCTTTGGATCGGTTTTATCGGCGCCATTTTAGCCACCCGGCAAAATAAATTATTGGCCCTCACAGCTAACCCGCTTTTCAACCCCGATGAGAAATTCCACGCCGGACGTTGGCTGGCGAAGACCATTTCTCTCCTTATAGTGCTGTCTCTTTTATGGGGCAGTTGGGAATTGTTAAAAGTGGAATTCGCCTATCCAGTAAATATTGCCCCCAACATCCCCCGCTGGAATGCCCTCATCATCATGCCCATCGGTTTCGGGCTGATTGCTCTTCAGATGTATTTTAACAGTAGCCGGGAGCGTTTACTCCGGGCTTCATTACTTATGATATCAGTCCTCTGGGCCTTCTTAAGTCTAACGGATACTTTTAAGGGGAATCCCTATATTCTATGGGTTGGGGTGATCCTACTCCTTATCGCCCTTTATTACGGCGCGCCTATTTTCGTGGGTTTGGGAGGGTTAGCGGTGTTTTTCTTCTGGAATGATTTTGTTCCCATTTCGGCCATTCCAGCAGAGACCTACCGCATTGTTGTTTCCCCCACTTTGCCGACCATTCCCTTATTTACCCTGGTGGGTTATATCCTGGCAGAGAGTGGTGCATCCCACCGCATGGTGAAGCTTTTTCGAGTACTATTCGATTGGATCCCTGGAGGAACGCCTATTTTCGTCACCGTGCTGTGTGGGTTTTTCACAGCTTTGACCGGGGGCTCTGGAGTGACGATTCTTGCTCTGGGAGGGCTCATGTATCCCCTGTTAAGGAAAGAAGGCTACTCCGAATTATTTTCATTAGGACTGATTACCGTGGCTGGTTCTTTGGGGTTGGTGTTTCCTCCCAGCTTGCCAGCAATTATCTACGGGGTTACAGCCGGCGTCTCCATCAAAGAGATATTCATTGCGGGCATTATCCCCGGTATCCTGTTAGTGTCATTAGTGGCCGGCTGGGCGGTTTGGCAAGGGAATGTACAGAAGATCGAGAAGGTACCGTTTAATCTGAAACTGGTCATGAAAACCGTTTACGAAACCAAGTGGGAAATATTGATTCCTTTCCTGATTCTATTTGGAATCTTTGGTGGCTTCACTACTCTAGTAGAGACCGCGGCCATTACCGTAGTCTACACTTTGATCATCGAGGCTTTTGTGTACAAGGATCTTCCCCTGAGAGAACTGCAACGCATCATCGTAGACTGTGCGACGCTTATCGGTGGTGTCCTCATTATTTTAGGGATGGCCATGGGGCTTACCAGTTATCTGGTAGATGCACAAATACCTACTGCCCTGCTGCACTGGGTAAAAGCTGCTGTCTCGTCTAAATACCTATTCCTGTTCTTATTAAATATCCTATTATTATTAGTTGGCTGCCTTATGGATATCTTTTCAGCCATTATCGTGGTTGTTCCCTTAATCGCCCCTTTGGGTAACTACTTTGGCGTAGATCCTGTCCATCTGGCCATCATATTTATTACGAACCTGGAATTGGGGTTTCTTACACCACCAGTGGGCATGAACCTGTTCCTCTCGGCTTACCGTTTTAATAAAGACATGCCAACTATCTACCGGGCTACTTTACCGTTCTTTTTGGTTCGCTTATTGGCCGTCCTGGCAATAACCTACCTACCTTTTATTTCTGTGGGGATTCTTCGCTAACCTTATGACAGTGGAAATGTGGGAACAATCACACGTAGGAATCATTCCTTGACTGTATAGAGAGATAGAGATATATTCGCCGGCATTATGAGGAGTCATCCATAGAGTTACAACGCTATTAGACCTTAGAAAATCATCATTATTAGTGGTGGGGGAAAACCTCCTCGCCCAGTTTAATTAAGGAGCCCATGAATGAAACGATTAGCGATTGGTTGGCTAATACTCCTCATAATCGGGGCCAGACCTGTCGCGGCACAGAGTGAAGCCGGGGCCATTTTCTTACTCATTTCGCCAGGCGCCCGCGCCGGAGGGATGGGAGAAGCCCAGGTAGCCGTAGCCAACGACGCCTATGCCAGTTATTGGAATCCTGCAGGTTTAGGATTTCTCGAGGGATCTGAGCTTGCCCTCATGCACGTCAACTGGCTACCCAATTTAGCCGATGACCTGTATTATGAATTCTTAGCTTTCCGCCATCACGTACCCTATTTGGGAACTATTGGGGGACACATCATCTATCTCAACCTGGGAGAACAGATTCGCACCGGCCAAAACGCCGAGGAATTAGGGACTTTCACCAGCTATATGATGGCGTTTACCCTCTCGTATAGTGCCCTTTTGTCGAAATATTCTTCCTTGGGATTGAACGTGAAAGTATCTTACCAACATTTGGTTGAGATTGGAACCGGTGGCGAGAAAGGTAAAGGAACCTCTACCGATTTTGGATTTGATATAGGGTATTTGCATAAACAATTCTTAACCCCCCGCTTGACCATGGGACTCACGGTTACCAATATTGGGCCTAAGGTTTCTTTCATCGATCCAGCCCAGGCAGACCCGCAACCCACCAACCTTACCCTGGGTTTGAATTTTGCTCTGGTACAATCCCAATATAACCGGTTGAATATCGTCTACGATGTAGACAAACTCTTGGTGTCGTCCTATCCCGATATGGACTGGGATGGAGATGGTTATATCGGCCGTTACGACGCTGAAGGTCACTATTCACCTGAACGTGGGGATTATAATAAGGAAGGCCAGTTGGAAGTTGCTCACACCGACCCCATCTACCTGGCAATTTTTACTTCCTGGGTTGACGACTGGCTGTTAGGGGGCGATATGGATCGTTCTACGACCGGCAATGACCCCGACCGGATCATTGGAGGATATACCTGGGAAGATAAGAATAGCAACGGCGTCATTGACGCCGAGGAAGGGGAGATGGTCCCCACACCAGGGAATCCAGGAGATCCAGGATGGGGTATTTACAACGAATACGGTCAAAAAGAAGTGGGTACTGGTGAAGAACGGACTATCCAGAACGAATTGGATAAGTTAGTACACAACATCGGCATCGAGTACTGGTATTCCTCCTATTTCGCGTTGCGGGTGGGGTATCTGTATGATAAGATGGGGAAAATAAGTAATCCTACTTTCGGCGTGGGATTACGGTTTGCAGGATATGGATTTGATTTCGGGTATACTTCTGGAGAACCAGGTCATCCGCTCCAGAATACCATGCGTTTTTCGCTGAATATGGAATTTTAGCGAATCCTATTTCATCCTTTTTCCATAATTCCATGACCCGGTTTGGCCTTCGTTGCCTTATTGTTTCTATAGGTACTGTGTCAGCCTTAATGGGTGATGTGGTGGGCTATCGGAAGGTTGTGGCGTTACGAGTGTCCTTTCAGACGGATGAATCCCCAGGTACGACGGGCTCGGGAACTTTTCTATTAGAATCTGAAACGAATTCTTGTGGTGACTACACCATTGATCCACCACCGCATGATCGTGACTATTTCGAAGCCCAGTTGGTAGCTGTGGATCACTATTTCAGGTCAGTTTCATATGATCACTTCGGTCTGGATCTGGACACGGTGAACGTTTTTCCACTCGACCGGGACAGTAGCTATCAATTGAATCAAACGATGGATTATTATCATCCTTATGGTAGTGAGGATGAATTTTCTGAAGAACGATTAACAGAGTTGTTTAAAGATGCCCTCCAGGCAGCTTTCACTAGGGATTCCCTGAACTTCCCAGAGGGAAGTTTAATTATTGTTTTCCACGCTGGTATCGGACAGGATTTTTCTCTCCCTTTTTTAGACCCAACACCTGAGGATATTCCCTCCACTTTTGTTGATCCGGATATGATCATGAAATATTACGGGGGTCCCTTAGTTTTTGGCAGCGATACAGTACGTCAGGGTATTTTGCTCCCTGAGACTCAAAACCACTTATTGTTTTCCAATGCCAATGACCTGTTTCAGGGTGCTTCGGAACCCTGTGATTATCAATACGGATTGACTGGAACCCTGGCTCTCATGGTAGGGTTCGCTGTGGGTCTACCTCCTTTGTGGGACATTGAAAGCGGAGAGAGTGGTGTGGGTGTATTTGGTCTTATGGATCAGGGATCCAATAACGGCCGTGGCGTCATTCCCGCTCCACCGGATGCCTGGACGAGGCTCTTTGCTGGTTGGGAACAACCTGTTTCGGTCACCCCCTCACAAAGCGTCACTTTAGTGGCCCGGTCGCTAGCGGGAAAAGACAGCTCCATTGTCAAAATTAACCTCAACGAAAATGAGTATTTCTTGGTTGAAAACCGGTTAAACTGGTTCCGTCCGGGGGTGAGTTTGGATTCCGTACGCTACCGAATTTGGGAAACAACAGATCGCTATCCCCCCCTTATAGAAATAATATTGGATTCTCTCACGGATCAGGGATTAACTAAAAGTGCCAATGGGGTTATTACCAATGTCCCTAATTACGATTTGGGTTTACCTGCTTCGGGCCTATTGATCTGGCATATAGATGAATCTCAGATCTCTGCTGGTATCGATAATTATCATGTTAATTTGAACCGTGAGTTGCGAGGTGTAGACTTAGAAGAGGCCGATGGAGCCCAGGATATTGGTTATCCTTCCATTTTTTTATTTACCGATCCATCGTCCGGTTATTTCGGGGATATGTGGTTCTTTGGAAACCAGGAATATGTAAATGCTAATCCTGAAATGAAGGGACTGGCACCTCGTTTTGGACCTTTTACTTACCCGGACACTCGCTCTAATAGGGGAGCCGCAAGTTTCCTTCTGATCGATGATATAAGTGATCCCGGTGAGGTTATGTCTTTTAACGTTTCAAATTCGTTGTTAGCTGACGGTTTTCCCGATACAACGCTCCATATGCGCTTTTCCTTAGATTATACAGAAGATGGAATACAAGATTTGATCGGTGGGCGGGACAGTTTGTGGTGGATAGATGGCACAACAGGTACACGCGTATCCTTTTATTCCTTACCCTCAGATTCATTTTTACTTTGGGGAGGAACTTTAAATACAAGTAAAGCTGGTAGCAAAGAACTGGCATGTGTAAGTCAAGTTGGCGACTCTTTACATATCCAAACGTGGGTTTTTAACACGAACCAGGCAACCTTTCTACCTATTTGGGACAGAGCGATAAAAGAAGACCTACCAATATTTCTGCACGTAACTGACACGCAAAGTGTTCTTCTTCGTTGGTGGACGAGAGGTATTGTGGTTACTGAGGATAGTGTCTACGCGTATAATATTGACTACGCATCTTTCAGCAATCACATGGTCAAGAGCTCAATTACGGATCTAACTAGTAACAGTATAACGCATACTACTGCCGGCATACAATCTTCTGGGGGACTGGTAGTGGAAACAGTAAAAGAATCGACAGTACAGCACAGTAGCTCCGGTCAGTTTGATCACCAATTCCTGGAAATTGGGATGGTGGATCTGGACCTAGATGGCTCACCGGAGATTATTGCCGTAGATAGCGAGGGTGATATCTATGCTTTTAACGCCAATCTCACTCTTGTGTCGGGTTTCCCGGTGAAATTAGACGCCATTCCCCCGGTGCTGGCGAAAGACCTTTTCGGCGATGGACATCCAGAGTTAGTTGTCCAGCTTTCGTCCGGAGATCTGGTAGTTTTGAATTGGGAAGGTGGCCGGGAGTACTATTTATCGAACCCTGCGGGAGATCCTTTACAAATGCTCGGCGAGTATGATGATCGTAATTGTATTTTTACCAGTTCATCGATCTGGCTGTTTGACGAAATCAAGTCCCACGTAAGCCCCAACAAGTGGGTTCAAGTTCATGCTGATCCGGCCAATTCCAGGTCTTTAACCTTTTCTACCACCTTTTCTGTACCTAACCCGAACAACCTCATCGATAAGTCCCACACCTACGTTTATCCCAATCCTGTTAGGGAGGGTAAAGTCGTCTTTCGCGTATTTGTAGAAGCTGCACAATCGGTGGAAATCATGATTTACGATGTAGCGGGATATTTTGTCCGTCGATTTACAATGGAATCTCCTATTCAGCACGAGGTTAACGAGGTAACCTGGAATGTAGCCAATGTAGAACCAGGGGTATACTTTGCCGTGGTTAATGCTACCAGTGGCTCGCGGCAGGAGTCTAAGCAAATCAAGATTGCCGTTATTCACTAACCCGAATTGCTTCCTGTGATACTGAGACATTTCTTTTTCTACGGCTTACTTGTTACCCTAATGTATTCTCAGGTACAGTATAATCATCCCGAAATAAAATGGCAGTCTTTTGAGACGGAACATTTTAGAATCCATTTCTATGATCAAACTGAGACCACGGCCCGGGAAGGCGCAGCTGTGGCCGAGAAAATCTATCCCCATGTGACTACCCTATATCAGTTCGAACCCCGGGAGAAAACACACATTGTGTTCCTTGATACCGACGATATTTCCAATGGGGCTTCCTATTATTACGATAACAAAATATATATTTGGGCGACACCCCTGGATTTTGAGTTACGCGGCTCGCACCGTTGGTTACAAAACGTCATTACCCATGAGTTTACCCACATCATTTCCCTGCAAAAAGCCATGAAAGCGGGAACCAAAATGCCCGCGATGTATCTCCAGTGGATGGGATATGAAAAAGAACGGCGTAAAGATGTTCTCTACGGCTATCCTAACCGCCTGGTGAGCTACCCTTTACCCGGAACGGTAGTACCACCCTGGCTAGCGGAGGGGGTAGCACAATTCATGTACGAAGGGGCCAATTGGGATGTATGGGATACTCATCGTGATATGATTTTACGCGACCGGGTACTACATGGTAAGCAATTGTCCTTTACGGAAATGAATACGTTTGGGAAAAAGGGTATCGGGAACGAATCTGTCTACAATGCCGGTTACGCACTCTGCCGTTACATCGCGGTGAAATACGGGGCCGACAAATTACCCCAACTCATGGAATCTCTCTCTAATCCCTTCCAATTTTCCATCTCGAGGGCTATTAAAATAGTATTAAGTGTATCCGCCGAGGAACTGTACAAGGGCTTTTCTGAGACCCTACAAAAGCGTTATGAGACCTTAACTCTGACGGTTCAAAGCAACGAACAGAAGGGAACCATTCTGGTCTCCGATGGGTCGGCCAACCTCTATCCTCGCTGGTCACCTGACGGGAATTCGATTGCGTTCCTATCGAACCAGGAAAATGATTATTTTGGCCAAACCGATCTTTTTCTTTACGATCGGAAAACCAAAACTGCGCAAAAGCTTGTTTCCAATGTCCGGTCTGCACCCTCGTGGAACTCATCAGGTGAGGTTATTTACTATAGTCGCAAACCGGATTTTCCTGACCGCCACGGGTCTTATTATTACGATCTCTATGCTTACGACCTTAAGAAAGAAAGGGAAAAACGCCTGACCAGGGATCGTCGGGTACAATCTCCTGTGTTTATTCCAGCGGATAGCAGCATTGTATTTCTCTCGACCCATGACGGCGGCCAAAACCTATATCAACTTGAATTGAAAACCGGTGCTATTAGAGCGCTTACTGATTTTCAGGATCATCGAATGCTGTCTTCGGTGGTCTATGACACGACACGGCATCAATTACTGTTTACTGTAACTCAAAACCATTTTCGTAGCATTGCTTACCTGTCATTGGAAGATTCAACGTTAGGTTGGTTAATGGATGATCCCGAATGGGATGAGCGGGATATTACTACCAGTGGCAACCTTTATATTTATTCCGAAGATCGCAGCGGCATATTTAATCTGTACGGCTTTAATCCTAAAACGCAAGAACAAGGTTATTTAACAAACGTACTAGGGGGCGCTTTCATGCCCGATGTGAATGGTAGGGGAGAGTTGGTCTATTCATTGTACGAGGACGGAGGTTACAAAATCGCCGTTTTGGATTCACTGCAATGGATAGATCCAAAAGTCGTGGGCTACAGCACCACATATTATCGACGTAATCAATCCATCGACTCACCTCTTGTACAACTGGATACGACGCGGG
>CAZBEL010000056.1:0-8155 GCA_964490885.1 uncultured bacterium | reverse complement strand
ACGTTACCGAAGAACAAGGGACTATTTTTGACTCGGTCATTACCCGTTTTTATTTGGAGGGGGATTTCATTCCCGAGGAAATTACCGTCCAGCACGATCCTGCCAGCTATACAGAGTTAAGTGCTTGGTTGCGGGAAAAACGAGGAAAGAAGGTCAATCTTCATCGTCCCCGGGTAGGAGAAAAAGCCCGGGAAGTACGTCTGGCCCATCAAAATGCGAAGTTACTCTTGGGAGAATGGATCCTAGAGCGTAAGAAACGGAAAGAGTACATTCCCCGTCTGGTTCAACAACTCCAGGAGGATTTGCAATTGAAAGTTCCCCCGCGGCGGATCGAGGCATTTGATGTGTCTCACTTAGGAGGTACCAACACGGTGGCCTCCATGGTATGCTTTGTAGACGGTAAGCCGCGGAAATCTGAATATCGAAAGTACAATATCAAGCAGTCTGCCAGCATTGACGATTATGCTGCCGTCCGGGAAGTGGTCTACCGCCGTTATCGACGATTGAAGGATGAAAACCAACCACTTCCCGACCTGATCTTGATTGATGGGGGCAAAGGTCAGTTGAGCATGGCAATATCGGCTTTAGAAACGCTGGAATTAACCTATCTGCCCGTGGTAGGATTGGCCAAACGCTTAGAAGAGGTGTTTTTACCCGGTCAGTCGGTTCCCCAGATGATTCCCCGTCAATCTCCGGGATTGATCCTCTTGCGCAAAGTACGTGACGAAGCCCATCGTTTCGCCATCACCTTCCAACGCCGAAAACGCATCAAAGATGTGACCGCTTCCATCTTTCAATCTATACCTGGAATGGGTCCCCAACGGATAAAAAAATTACTCACAACCTATCCCAACTTGAAGACCATCGCCGAAGAGCCACGAGAAACACTGGTTTCCCGGACGGGCATTCCCCGCAATATCGCCCAGCAAGTTCAGGAAGTGGCGGAGCAGTTTGTAAAACAACAGAAAAATTAGGGTCCCGTCGTCAGTATAACGGAGAAAGGCCATTCCTTCCGTACCGTGTTTTGAAGAAAACCATGACATTCCTGCTAAAGTCCAGTAATTTCCTGACGGATTTTTATTTAGATTGCTAAAAGAAAAGGAAATTTTTCAATGCTAAGCATTAGACACCTTCCCTGGGGATTGCTTTTACTGGGCGTTCTCTTCGGTCAGACGTACGTTCCCGATCATCTATTGGTGAAATTACAACCCGGTGTGAGCAGAGGGGAGTTAGCAGCCTCGTTGGATGCCAAACGCTTTGAAATCGAAAAGCTTTTAGTTCGCCGTTTGCAGATTTATTTGGTGCGGATCAAAGATGACCAACTATCCGCCGAAGCAGCCTTGCCGCTAATTCGTAGCAATCCTTTTGTAGAAAAAGCCCAGCTGGATCACTATCTCACAATGCGACAAACCATTCCTAATGATCCCAATTTTACCCAGCAATGGAATATGCACAACACGGGGCAGAGTGGAGGTACGGTGGATGCGGATATTGACGGGCCCGAAGCCTGGGACCTTACTCAGGGAGGTGTTAATCCGTTGGGAGATACCATCGTAGTGGCCATTGTGGATGGGGGTATGATGCTCACTCATCCTGACTTGGTTCCTAATTTATGGACCAATTATAACGAAATTCCTGGCAACGGTGTGGATGATGATAACAACGGTTACATTGACGATATACACGGTTGGAACGCCTACAATTCAGACGGTAATATCCCCAGTAGCGGCCACGGGACGCACGTAGCGGGGATTGTCGGGGCCAAAGGTAACAACGCCAGTCAGGTTACGGGAGTGAACTGGAATGTGAAGCTAATGGCCATTGCCGGGTCCACTAGTCAAACTTCGGTGGCATTGGAAGCTTACGGTTACGCCCTGGATCAGCGTATCCTCTATGATTCTACTGGGGGACAACTAGGGGCTTTTGTGGTGGCCACGAACAGTAGTTTCGGCATTGATTATGCAGATTGCAACTCGGGTAGTTACGTGTTTTGGAATGACATGTATAATGCCATGGGCCAGGCAGGAATTCTCAGTGCGGCCGCTACGATGAATAATAATTCCAATGTGGATGTAACAGGAGATGTCCCCACGGGCTGTACCAGTGATTGGCTTATTGCCGTTACAAATACTACCAAGTATGACACCAAGAACAGTGGGGCGGCTTACGGGGCGACATCCATTGATTTAGGTGCGCCGGGTACGGCGATCCTGTCCACTTATACGGGGGGAGGAACTTCCATTTTGACAGGGACTTCCATGGCTTCCCCACATGTGGCAGGTGCCGTTGGATTCATGCATGCCGCCATGAGTTACGGTTTTGCCCAGTATTATCGTAACCAACCGGGAGATGGGGCGCTCCTCATCAAACAGGCCATTTTAGATGGCACGGACTCTCTGGCGTCACTACAAGGGATTACCGTAAGTGGTGGACGTTTGAATCTTTACAACTCGGCGCTCATTGTGAGCAATACGTTAGCATCGGACTCGCTAGATCCCAATCCGGTAACAAATCTTCAGGCCGATACTAGTGTCCAGTACCGCATTACCCTAACATGGAACGATCCGACTCATCTCTTTGGTGGGGATACAATTTCACCCTTTATTATTGATATCAGCCGCGACGGTCTATTTCTCAATTCAGTATCTGCAGGGGTGGAGACCTATGCTGACCTGAGTCTGCAAGGAGGTCAGGTATACACATACACCCTTATCACCCGGCTAATTGACAATGACTCTACAAGCGTACCGGTGAGTATCTCCGTCCAGGTGGCAGGAGGAGAGTGCATTCCCGGTGACGCAAGTCATGACGGGAACGTGGACGTGTCTGATATCATTCGGATGATCCGGTTTGTCTTAGGCTACGCCGTTCCCAACGACGCAGACCTCTGCACAGCTGATGTGGATTATGATGGGCAAATTACCATAGCGGATATTTTACTCACGGTTGACATTATTTTAGGCACTAATGGTAGGGAGGAGATTACGATACCGTTACAGCATCCTTAAAAGCGATCATTAAATGTCAGATTGTGGTTTGTATTGTCGACCAGATTCAAGTCGATAAATAATATTCCATTTACTAATAAGGGAGGTTCTAATTGAAAAAATAGTAGTATATTTGTACAGTAGGAAAGGAGGTTCGCCATGAGAGTAAATACACTTTTTATTGTTTTATTATTTGTGACTACCGTACCTTATTCTCAAAGTCTGGGAGGTGCTATCATGGAAGGAGATAAAAAAGTAAATCCAGCCCGTGAATTGATCTATGAGAAAATTGTTCATTTTACGGTAAAACAGGATCGGAGAATGGAATTTATCGATTGGGTAAAGGAGCATCAGGAAGAATTTGCTGAATCTTTACCACCTGGATGGAAGTTCTTAGGATGTTATCGCACTATGTTCCACTCCGGGAAACATGCCTGGCAATTCAGATATGAAATGGAAGGCATGGGCGCTTATGATAATTTGATTCTATACGAAAGCGATGCCCTGGAAGGACTCTTCGAACAAATCTACGATTTCATAGACCTACGGTTACCCTTAGAGGTGGAAATCGTAAAGAAAATAGAACACGACACGGGAGAGGTGGTTAAAGATAAATAACTTGCACACATTGGTCTACAAACCTCGGTGGAATGAAAAGATCGTAGGTTTGGAGAGTAACCAATGATTTCATGGATAAAAAGGACACGATGCCTTAGCCTGATATTGGTGTTGCCCTCTTTTTTAGCAGCTCAGAACGATAGTATTTACGTAACTGTTAATCAAGACAGCGTTACCATCTGGCATACCAGTACGTTACGCAATTGTGCTTCCGCTATTGTCATGGACGTGCAAGTGGATTCATTTGAAATCACGGTTCTGGAAGTGGATACGACGTCCGAGTTAGCCCTTTGTGATTGTTTGTTTGACCTTTCGGTGACCTTAGTTCAACTTCCATCGGGGCAATACACCGCCGGGATTTACAGTACCGACCTATTGGAGGGAGATACTCTCTATTGGGGTTCAGTAACGTTTACTGTTACTGGTGACTCGTTGTTTGAAAATCCCCTCATGGTGGCGGAATATCAAAGCCCCTGCGGGGGGAGCGTTGCGGTAACCAGTGATGTGACGAATCCTACTCACTTCAGGTTATTTCCGGTATATCCTAATCCTTTTAATCCCCGAACGACTATTTCTTATTTTCTACCAACCGACGGTTGGGTGGAGATGGCGGTTTACGATCTATCGGGAAAAAGAGTGGCCACCTTATTAGATGAAGGAGTAGGGGCTGGATTGCACTCAATCATTTGGGAAGCAAGTAAATTTCCTTCGGGACTCTATTTTATCGTAGCTTATACGACCATGGGTGAACAGGTACAAAAGGCAATAATGATTAAATGAACCAGCTTTAAGTGGTCGATGGAATCGATAAGTGGGGTTGAAGATTTTTCTGTATTTCCTTATAGTATTGGATAGTTGTACAGTTACTCCGGAGACAATGTTGGTTCTGTAATAGCACATAAACAGATGCACTGTTTTTTAATTGCCGCTGAGACGCTCGGTTTGAAGAGAATCCTACTCATCTTAATACTTTGCCTGGTTTATCAGGGGTATGGGCAATCTTTTCAGGACCTACCTCCTGACTTTGGATATCGGGCTTACGAACGGGTTAAAACCTTGTCTGGTTTCGGCACAAGGACTGCCGGATCGGTAGCTGAACAGAGCACGGTTGAGTATGTGAGCGAAGCCTTTTCTAACCTATTGATGAGCGTAGAAATTGATACGTTTTATTATAATTCGATTCAATTAAAGAACCGACAGATAAAGATTAACGGGAAGAGTTTTCCCATCCAGACGGCTTACCTACAAGCTAATTTACAAGATACGATCACCTTACGAGCTGAAGGTTATGTAGTGAAGACGCTCGGGGATACTAACCTTCCGATCGAAAGTAAAACCGTCTTTTCAAAGACCTCTAACCAGGTTATTAAGCTAAAAGAATATGATCCCAAGGCCGTGTTTGTTGTTAGGAACGATGATTTTGCCAAGGTAGTGCAATATCATGGGAAACCGGTTGAAGTGCAAATTTCCATAAGGAAGAAATATCAACCCCAAAGAAGTTTTAATATTGTGGCTACTTTTCCTGACACCAACAAGCAGCAGGATGAAATTATCATTACTGCTCATTGGGATAGTCAAAAGGGTCCTGGTGCCGATGACAATGCTTCTGGAACGGCAGTGTTATTGGAATTGGCCAGCTATTTTCAACCTTTTGCCAGTTCGTTACCGTATCGTCTAAAATTTGTCGCTTTAGGGGCTGAAGAAGTGGGTTTGATTGGTTCCAAGGCGTATATCCTCAACCATTCGGGGAAGTTGATAAACTGCTTGTTAAATATTAATATCGATGGCGTTGGAAGAGGAAAGAAGGTCTACATTGAAATGAAGCGTCCCTTGAAGTTTACCGAATATGACACCAGTTCCAGTATGGAATTAATCTCAACCGATAATTTCCAGACAAATCTTCTTACTTCCTTTTTGGAAGTCTATCGAAACTCGTCCTCTTCGGCAATTTATCCTAAATGGTTGCAAAGAAACATCAAAACGACCATGAAGGAATTGCATTACCGATATTCAAAGGCCTCCTGCTGTTCTGGGGCCGATCATCGTTCCTTTGCCTATTTGGATATTCCGGTAGTCTATCTTACGATCATTTCTAAAGAAAAAAATAAGTTGCGGCACAGCGAGAGAGACATTCCCAGCCGGGAGTTCGTCGAAAACTTGGAAAAAGCCGGTAACATCGTCAGGAAGCTCATTATTAAAACTGGCGAGAAGGAGACATTGTACCCATAGGAAATTGACCATGAACGAAGAGGGGACATCAAATGTCCTGGTATGAAGCAGCCATTTATGATTGGTTTACGCAGCAGAGTGAAAAAGCCTGCCTGAGCGCCTGGCGGGCAGAGTTGCTTAAAAACGTTTCTGGGAAAGTCCTTGAAGTGGGTGCTGGAACAGGGGCGAATTTGATCCATTATGGTCCATCCGTCGAAAAACTCATCCTTGCCGAACCAGATTACTACATGCGCCAGAAGTTATTGGTTAAGTTAGCTGAATTTGACCATGGAAACGTTAGAGTCATTCATGACCCCCTCGAATCGTTAAATTTCCCCAATGCGACTTTCGATTTCGTCGTTGGCACCCTTGTCCTCTGTTCAGTAAAGGATTTGGATAGAGCCGTGGGGGAAATCTACCGTGTTTTAAGACCCGGTGGTGGTTATGTCTTTCTGGAGCACGTCGCCGCTGAGAACCGTCCCAGACGGTACACGTGGCAACGGTGTGTGGAACCGTTATGGAAACGGGTTGCTGGTAACTGTCACCTCACCAGGAAAACCGCGAGGGCCATTGCAAAAGCTGGGTTTTTAGTTAATGATATGATAGAAGAGAGTATGCGTAAGACGATGCCAATATTCCGTCCTACGATTCGGGGGGTTGCGTATAAGCCAATTCCCACTAAAAAATGACAGGTTTTTATTACATCAAGGGCATTCCAAAACTTCTTCTGTATAGTCTTCCGGAAGGATCGTATAACTAATAGAACTGATGGCATTATGACCGGATTGTGTGTCCCTGATGAGTTCTTCGCCGTTGACAAATAAGTCAGTGGAAATAGTTCCCGTTGAGTCCTTGTTTTGTGCAGCAAGATATATCCAAGTTTCTTCTTCAGTCATCTGATCGTTCTTTCTTAACTTTTTTGACCAGGGTAGAGCAATGTCTTCCAACCGTAAGGTATCTGAAACTGCGCCTTGGATCATAAATAAAATATCAGCAACTTGGGCGGTACCGGTGACATGTACCAGGATGCTATAGGCGACTGGCTTTCGGATGGTATAGCAATCCTTGTTCGAAGTACAACCTGATAAAAGTAATAAAAGGGATAGGATCGAGAGTGTTTTATTCATGACTATCTTTCAATAGTCGTTTAATCACGGCGATCATTTCCTCAAACTCCTGGCGATCGTATAGTCGTGTGAGAAAAGCGATGGTTCCTTCCTGGTCTATGATGATATTCCGGGTGACGCCACTTTCCTTAGCCGCAAATTTACTGAAAACTTCAGCCCCGGGATCAAGAGCTAAGGGGTAGGTAATTTGCATTTCGGCGGCAAATTTGGTCACCGTGTCCGCCGGTTCGTCGCGATCTACCCCGATGGGAACCAATCCTTGGTCTTTTAGGGGTTGCCAAATTTCTTGCTCAATGTGGGGCATTTCTTTCCGGCAAACAGAGCACCAACTGGCCGTGAATTGGAGCATGATCACCCGGCCTTTAAGCTCAGCAAAAGCGGTTTGGGATCCATCGGGAAATTCCAGGGTAAAATCCGGACAGGGATCACCCACTTTAACAATGTAACCCCTGGCATCAGGTTGGGGCTCTACCTGTGCAATTAAATATGAAACCGTTATAAGGAACGCGAAAAAAGGCAGGACTTTATTTAACGACATCAAATTTTGTGTATTAAATATTAATTATCTAAAAATCCCTGTTCGCGCATCCAATCATCCTGAATGTATTTGCTAAGGTAATTACGAATGCCATCGGGTAAAATAGCCAGGCATTTCTGGCCCTTTTTCAACCGTTTAGCAGCTTGGAGTGCAGCCCATACGACCGTACCACTGGAACCCCCGCAAAGGAGTCCTTCCTCCCGAATGAGCCGCCGGGCAGTAATAAAAGTGTCTTTGTCATTTACTTTGACATACTCGTCCACCAAGCTATTGTCTAAAACATCAGGAAAGAAATCGTAACCAATGCCTTCTACCAAATAGGGGAATACTTCGTTACCCCCTCCTAGTATGGAACCGTACGGATCGGCCCCAACGATGGTAATCCCGGGCCATTCCTTTTTTAGTCTTTGGGCAATTCCGGTGATGGTACCTCCCGTACCCACACCCGCTACAAACATATCTAAAGGTGTATCAAAATTATCCAGTATTTCCCCGGCAGTTTCGTGATAATGGGCCTGGGGGTTATTGGGATTAGAATATTGGTCTAATATATGCGAATTGGGGATTTCTTTGTGCAGTTTTTGAGCAATACCAAAGAGGCTATCCGGGTCGTTGTGGGCGGCTTCGGTGGGGGTGCGAACGATCTCGGCGCCTAAGGCTTCTAAGACCACCTGTTT
>CAZBEL010000055.1:0-8163 GCA_964490885.1 uncultured bacterium | reverse complement strand
CTCACCGCCAGCAGTGGAGCGCCTGAGAGCGGCGCAGTTGCAGCGTGTTGTGGTCACAGATACCATTGCGATTCCGGAGGAGAAAAAATTGGACAATATGTCAATCATTACCGTAGGATCAATTTTCGGAGAGGCCATTAAGCGTATTCACGCCGGTGAATCGGTAAGCGCTCTCTTCGAGTTTTAGTTGGAGGTAAACGATGTCGAACTATTATGCCCTTGAGGTTATGAAGCGGGATGCCAAGGGAAGTGCCGCCGCCCGCCGCCTGCGACGGGAAGGAAAAATCCCGGCAGTGTTTTATTCTCATGGAAAAGAGAATCTCAATTTGGCAGTAAATGCCAAAGATTTTTACACCGCCCTGCACACCGGCCAACACATCTTTGAGACTAAGCTGGACGGTAAACGCCAGTTTCTCATGGTCAAGGAGGTCCAGTATCACCCCGTTACGGATCAGATCATTCACGTGGATTTAATGGGTGTGAAGATGACCGAACGGGTGACTATTACGGTACCTCTGGAGTTACAGGGAGAATCCATTGGCGTGAAGCAAGGCGGGGTCCTTATGCAGAACCTGACCATGGCCGAGGTAAACTGTTTACCCACACATGTGCCGGATAAGATTGAGGTGGATGTGAGCGAGTTAGAGATCAATCAGCATATAGCGGCTGGAGATATTGAGCTTCCTGAGGGAGTGGAAATGGTTACTCCTGCGGACGTGACCGTAGTAACGGTTCAGTCCACACGGGTTGCGGAAGAACCAGAACCTACCGAGGAAGTGGAGATTGAGGGCCAGCCGGCTGAAGAAGCTCCTGCCGAACCTGAGGGTGAGAGTGCTGCGGATTAATGGTCGTGTTTGTGGGTTTAGGGAACGTGGGTGAGCGTTACGCCGATACTAAGCATAATGCTGGTTTCTGGGTTGTGGATGAGCTGGCCCGTCGGTGGTCCCTTACCTTTAAACCCGGTCGCAGCTCATATGTGTATGCCCAAGATGAACAACGAGAGGTTCTCTTGGCTAAACCTACTACCGGGATGAACGCTAGCGGAGTAGCGGTGAAGGAGATAGTACGCCAGTGGGAGATTCCACTGAAGAACCTTTACATTATCCTGGATGACGTGGATTTACCTTTAGGAAGTATTCGCTTGCGTCCTAAGGGTGGCGATGGTTGTCACCGAGGAATGGCCTCTGTGATTTACCAGTTAGGGGATCAGCATTTTCCCCGCTTGCGGGTGGGCATTGCCACCGATGAGCGGACGCGACCCGCCGAGCGTTTTGTGTTAAAACCCTTTAGGAAAAAAGATCTTCCTCTGGGGAGGATGATGGTACAAGTGGCCGCAGATGCGGTGGAAATGGTATTGGAACAGGGTCTGGAGCAGACCATGACACGTTATAACCGTATGGAAAAAACAGACGAGGTGCATTGATGGATTACTACTTGATTCCTCTCGCAGGAGTGTTAGCGCTTTTGTATTCCTTTTGGCGGACTGTTTGGATTAACCGGCAGGACCCCGGGAATGACAGAATGCAGGAAATCGGTCGGGCTGTTCGTGAAGGCGCCATGGCCTTTCTTTCGCGTGAGTATAAGGTGTTAGCCGTATTCGTCGTTGCAGTTGCCGCATTGCTATTCTGGGGAAACTACGCAGACGGAACGGGTCTGGTAGCCGTTTCCTTTATTATCGGCGCTCTGTGCAGTGGGCTGGCCGGGTTTTTCGGCATGCGGGTGGCCACACAAGCTAATCACCGAACTACACAGGCTGCACGTTCCGATTTGAATTCCGCATTACTAGTGGCCTTTAACGGTGGCTCTGTTATGGGTATGAGTGTTGTGGGGCTTGGTGTACTGGGGCTTTCAGCACTGTTCTGGATCTACGGAGGGACAGATAAGGGCGCTGATTTGGAACACGTCATGACGATTTTATCGGGCTTTGCTATGGGGGCCAGTTCCATTGCCCTGTTTGCCCGTGTTGGCGGTGGTATTTACACGAAAGCTGCTGACGTAGGCGCCGATTTAGTGGGCAAAGTAGAGGCTGGGATCCCGGAAGATGATCCCCGCAACCCTGCAACCATTGCCGATAATGTGGGGGATAATGTTGGTGATGTGGCCGGTATGGGCGCCGATTTGTTTGAGTCCTACGTTGGTTCGATTATCGGAGCTATGGTGCTGGCAGCAGCCGCCGGTTTGGGTAATCTGGTGATGTTGCCTTTAACTCTGGCCGGCGTCGGTATTATAGTTTCCATCGCAGGAACCTTTCTGGTGCGCACCAAAGAAGGGGGTAACCCGCAAAATGCGCTGAATATTGGCACCTTCGGTGCTGGTCTTCTAATGGTCGTGGCGAGTTATTTTGTCATTCAATATTATGTACCCCAAACGGTCAACCTGAGTGGAAAGTCTGTTTCAGGACTGGATGTGTTTCTAGCTACTATTGTCGGTCTGCTTGCCGGAGTGATTGTCGGTCTGCTTACTGAGTACTATACTTCGGAGGTACGTAAACCAGCCCGGGATATTGCCAGAGCCAGTGAAACTGGTGCAGCCACAAACATTATTGCCGGGTTGGCCAACGGTATGTATTCCACTGCTTTTCCCGTGCTGACTATCGCAGTAGCCATAATTTTTTCGTATTATTTTGCCGGACTATACGGTATCGCTATTGCCGCCCTGGGTATGTTGTCCACTACGGGAATACAACTGGCGGTAGATGCTTACGGCCCCATTGCCGATAACGCCGGTGGTTGTGCCGAGATGTCCGAACTTCCTCCGGAAGTGCGCCAGCGTACGGATAAACTGGATGCGGTAGGCAACACCACAGCGGCCATTGGAAAAGGATTTGCCATAGGTTCGGCAGCGCTCACTGCTCTGGCTCTATTCAGCGCTTACCAAACCAAGGTGGGCCTTACCTCCATCAACATTATGAATCCCTTGGTTATGGCTGGTCTGTTGATTGGTGGTTTATTACCCTTTTTGTTCTCGTCCTTTGCCATGAGAGCAGTGGGCGAGGCAGCCTTTGATATGATCGAAGAAGTCCGCCGGCAGTTCAAAGAAATCAAGGGCTTGCTGGAAGGCGTGGAAGGAGTTAAGGCTGATTATGCTCGTTGTGTGGATATTGCCACGGCTGCGGCGATTAAACGCATGGTGGCCCCAGGTCTACTGGCTATTTTAACGCCTGTGTTTTTCGGACTGGTATTGCGCGAACCGGAAATGTTAGGCGGCGTTCTTGCTGGAGTGACTGTTACGGGCGTATTAATGGCGATTTTTATGGCCAATGCCGGCGGCGCCTGGGATAACGCCAAGAAGTATATTGAAGGTGGCGAATACGGGGGCAAAGGTAGTGATGCCCACAAGGCAGCAGTGGTAGGCGATACAGTGGGTGATCCCTTCAAGGATACCGCGGGGCCTTCGCTGAATATTTTGATTAAGTTGATGTCGGTAGTGTCCTTAGTTATTGCACCGATGATTTAACCAGGAGTGACGGGATAATGAGATATTATGAAGCATTGTACATCGTAAACCCCAACTACGAGCAGGATCGCTTGGAGGCGGTCATTAAAGAGGTTGACGCTGAAGTGACTAAATTTGCCAAGGTGATCAACCACTACGTTTGGGGTAAAAAACGGTTGGCTTACCCAATCGAGAAACACAAGTACGGGACGTACGTTCTGCTGCACATGGAGCTGGAAGATCCAGCACCCTTAGTGGAGTTCGACCGTTTTATGCGGTTGCATAAGGCGGTGCTGCGCGTGCAGACCATCCGTCTGGAAAAGCAACCGGAGAAGGTAGAGGAAGCAAAAACAGTATTGGAATCTGGAGATAGTGCACCAAGCCGGGTGGAGGGCAGAGACACGGCTGAAAATTCGGAGGCAAAAGATCAAGAAGAAACGTCAGAAGAAGAAACCCCCTCTACTGAAGGGGAAGATTCAAAAGCATAAAGGTTAGGAAGGTCGGATTATGGCATTCGTAAGTCGCAGAAAATTTTGTTATTTCAAAGAGAATGGTATTACGGAGATTGATTACAAGGATGTGAAGCTATTGCGGCGCTTTGTTACCGAGCAGGGGAAGATCATTCCCCGGCGGATAACGGGGACCAGCGCCAAAATGCACCGGAAATTGGTGAAGGCCATCAAGCGGGCGCGGAATATTGCGCTAATGCCTTACACCAATATCCACGAATCATAAACCGCTCCGTACGGTAAAACAAAGCGAGGATTGAGATGGAGATTATTTTACTACAGGACGTAGAGAACTTGGGGACGGCTGGTGACATCATTCAGGTGGCGCCTGGTTATGCCCGAAATTATTTATTCCCTAAACGGTTGGCTCTTAGGGCATCCAAACGCAATTTAGCTATATCCGAGGAGAAGAAACGGATTCAAGAGGCCCGTCGGCAACGTGAATTGAAAGCGAATCAGGCTTTGGCGGAGCGTTTGTCAAAGTTGGAAATTACAATTGAAGTGCAAGTGGGAGAGGAAGAGAAAATCTTTGGAGTGGTGACAACCAAGGATATTCAAAGTGCTTTAAAAGACGATGGAGTAGAGATCGAACGCCACGATATTTTATTGGAGGAACCCATAAAAGGGCTTGGCATTTACCATGTTCCAGTAAGAATTTCAGACGTTTTAAAACCGGAGATAAAGGTATATGTGATTAAGGCTTAGTCTTCCGTCAAACCGTATGGAATGGCGGATGCTCTCAAACCTCCTCCTCCCCAAAACCCCCGGTCCGTTGCCGCCTGGTAGCGCCGGGGGTTACCCTTTTTAATAGGACCTAAATAGTTTTCACCTGTACCCCGGTTTCCAAGGCGGAGTCTCTGTGTAGATATTGCTTCTGCTACCCCCTTTTTCATTGCTTGACGTCCCCTCCCCCGTCTATTTTAACTAGCTATGTTTGTGGATGTCGCCTTTCCAATCTCCAGCTACCGGGTCTTTACCTATCAGGTTCCACACTCATTAGAGCCGAATATTGTGATTGGAGTTCGCGTTCGGGCACCATTAGGGCATCGTCAGGCTCAGGGCATCGTGGTGGCCAAGTATAAAAAACCACAGTTTACGGGCAAGGTTAAGCCCCTTTCCTCCCTGGTAGACGAATATCCTGTATTAGACGAACACCTTTGGAATCTCCTGCACTGGATGAGCGATTATTATTTAACCCCTCTTGGGCAGGTGGCACGCGCTATCATTCCTACGCGTCTAACAACCCGTTACCAGCCCCCTACACGTTTAAAGGTTCGCAGTAACGATGTCGGACAAGTATTGACAGAACTCGTGGGCAGAGCCCCGGCCCAGACGCGCGTATTGCGGTATTTAACACAACGGAGAGAGGCTATTCCCGTGGCTGAATTGAGGGATTTAGTTGCGAATCCGTCGGTTGTTTGCAAAAAACTGGCGGCCAAAGGGTTGGTGACCTTGGAAGTAGTGGAGCAATTACCCGATGCCACCGGGTTTACTTTTCAGCCGGTGACCAGGGAGGTTCGTTTTAACGCTGATCAGAAGGCAGTATTAGAACAGCTTGAACTGGGCATAAAACAGGACAAGTTTCAATCGTACTTGCTCCACGGAGTCACGGGAAGTGGCAAGACCGAGATTTACATTGAAGCGGCGCGTAAGTGCCTAGAGACAGGGCGCCGGGTGATTTTATTACTCCCTGAAATTGCCCTCACACCCCAGATTGCTGGTCGTTTTCGAGCCGTTTTTAAGGATCGGGTGGCCCTGTGGCATTCCCGTCTGCCCCATAATGTACGCGCCTGGACGTGGAAACGTATCTGTGCTGGTGATTTCGACGTAGTAATTGGTGCGCGGAGCGCAGTATTCTGTCCGGTGAAAAATTTAGGGTTGATCGTTATTGATGAGGAGCAAGAACAAACCTACAAACAGGAGTCCCCAGAGCCCCGTTACCACGCCCGAGAAGTAGCTCTCATGCGGGGTAAACTACATCAAGCTGTAGTTATTTTGTCCAGCGCGACTCCCAGCCTGGAGAGCTACTATAATCATATTCAATCGAAGTACGTCTACTTGCGATTACCAGAACGCTTTGGAGGGGCCAAATATCCTCACGTGCATTTGGTTAACATGTTGCAGGAGCAGGAGGAGACGGGTAAAATAGACCAACTCATATCTGGTCTATTGCAGGATAAGATCGCGCAACGGTTGGAGTACAAAGAGCAGGTCATCTTACTCCATAACCGCCGGGGTTTCGCGCCGGTATATTATTGTACCCAATGTGGAGAAATGGTTATGTGCCCCCATTGCCGGGTCACGCTGACCTACCATCGCACCGGTCCGGCCTTACGCTGTCATTTTTGCGGTTATGTCCGTCCTGAATTACCGTTGGATTGTGGTCATTGTGGTAGTCCCCACTTGCGGTTGCGGGGAACCGGTACACAGAAGGTTGAGGATCACATCCAGGCCACTTTTCCCCAAGCGCGCTTGGCCCGTTTGGATTTGGATACGACCCGCTCCACCAGAGTTCTCACCAAGCGACTGGAGCGTTTTGGCCGGGGAGAGATCGATATTTTGGTGGGAACCCAGATGTTAGCCAAGGGATTGGATTTTGACAATGCCACCTTAGTGGGTATTGTGAATGGCGACACCGGTTTATTCTTGCCCGATTTCAGGGCCAGTGAGCGTGTGTTCCAGCTCATTTATCAGGCTGCTGGTCGTTCCGGTCGCCGCCGAAAGCGGGGCGAGGTGGTCATTCAAACCTACAACCCCGATGACCCGGTAATTAAGCATGCGGCTCATTTGGATCTGAAGACCTTTTACAATATTCTGCTTAGTGAGCGCCGGGAACTAAATTACCCTCCCTTTAGTTGGATGGTTAAATTAGAATTTTCAGGGGAAAAACGCGCTCTGGTTGCTGAAGTGGCGGAGGCCGTTCGTCGGGGGCTAAAGGGTCGTTACCGGGGCCTGGAAATCGTAGGTCCGGCTTCCTGCTACCGGGAAAAATTACGGGACCGGTATCGCCTGCAAATGTTGTTCAAATCCAGTAAAGAGAAGGACCCCAATGGTACACGGTTGCATCGCTTCTTACACCAGAACTTCGTGGCCTCCCGGGACATTCCCCGTTCGGGAGTGCGTCTGAACATTGACGTGAATCCGGTCTCACTCCTGTAACGCACATTAGGGATGATATTATGAGGATTTCTGATAACAATTTTCTACGTGGCCTTACGACATTGGTTCTCTGGATTACCGCGCAAGACTTAGTTGCCCAGGATTCTTTTGCAGGTTTGAACCAATGGTATTATAGCGAAACGGTTGCCCTAGCTGGAGCGGGTGGGGCCCTGACAAGTCCGGCCAGCGATCGACTGAATCCAGCCACTTTGCGTGGCGCAGAGCAGGCCATTCAACTGAGCTTTTTGCGCTACCCGGCCAGTATCGGAGCAGGAGCTCTATCTTGGATAATTCCTGAAGAAAGACGCACTCGTGCAATTTCCATCCGCCATACAAATTATGGCGTTTTTGAAGGACGCGACGAGACCAATAACCCTACGGGAAACTACACCTCTTCAGAGACGTGGCTCTCCGTTTCCACAGCACGTACCCTGGGGAATAGCACTATGGATTGGGGATTGACCGGGGGGCTTTTCTTGAGCAATTTAGCTTCCTATCAGGCGGTAGTGGCTGCATTTACATTTGGCGGTGTCTATCACCTGAAAACCCTGGGTTTGCAGGTAGGAACCAGTCTTCGTAATGTAGGCTGGGTTTTGGATTCTTACACATCGGCGAGGGAAGCTTTACCTACTATTCTCCACGGTTCACTTGCTAAGCGTTTGGCCTATTTACCCTTAGAACTGGTGTTAGATGCAGAGTATCTTTTTTCTACTAGGGAAACGGTTGTACGTTTCGGAGGCGTGTTTACATTACCATACCATATGGTTCTGCGGTGGGGAACTTCCACTAATCGCCTGGATCAACGAGGAAGAGTTAGTTTGACGCGGGACTTCTTTAGCGATACCGGTGTAGGGCTCTCCTTTAAAGCGGGAGATTACCAGCTAACCCTGGGGGGTTATTTTTATGGTCCGGGTGGCTGGATTAGTGGATTCAGCTTTGGTGTGGTGTTTTAGGATTGCAGTGTAGCTCTTTGCTTAGGCTCTTGGGTAGAGGCCTTATCCCATGGACAGGGTGTATTTTAGTAACGGGTCTTTGGGCGGTTGAACCACCTTTAAAAATC
>CAZBEL010000054.1:0-8220 GCA_964490885.1 uncultured bacterium | reverse complement strand
CACCGCTATCACGACGCTCCTGGCTACCGCCTTCGAAAAAGATTGGCTAAACGGTACAAGGTTCGCCTGGCTAACGTCATCCTTGGCGCGGGTTCCGAAGGCATCATGTCCACAATCTTGAGGACGTTCCTGCTACCGGAAGATGAAATTATCACCGCCGCCCATTCTTTCATCGGCTTCCAGGTATTGGCCACCGCCACCGGTAGGAAAATACACTGGGTGCCCATGCGGAAACACCGCTACGACTTGTCAGCCATGACGGAAAGAATCAATCAGAACACTAAGATCATTTATATCGCTAACCCGGATAATCCCATGGGTACCTACATCACGCGTCGCGAGTTCGACCAGTTCTATTCCCATGTCCCTGAACGGGTCCTAATCATTCTGGACGAAGCTTACTTTGAATTCACTACTAACCTGCCAGATTATCCAGACTCTATGACCTACCGTTATGACAACG
This sequence comes from uncultured bacterium, assembly GCA_964490885.1. Lineage (GTDB taxonomy): Bacteria > Fidelibacterota > Marinisomatia > Marinisomatales > TCS56 > CAZBEL01. The sequence continues at coordinate 7,757 of CAZBEL010000054.1, read as the reverse complement.
TGATTACACTGCGAACCTTTTCCAAAGCCTATGGTCTAGCGGGACTTCGTGTTGGGTACGGGTTTGCCCACGATGAGCTCATCAAGAACCTCATCAAAGTGAAGGTTCCTTTCGAGCCCAATTACCTGGCGCAGGTGGCTGCCTACGCGGCTTTGGACGACCACGATTTCCTCCGGCATACTTTAGAACTCAATCAGGAAGGGCACCAGTATCTAACGGCCGAAATGGAAAAATTGGGGGTTCGTTTCATTCCTTCCGCCACCAACTTCATCACTACCATCTGGGATTCTGAGGAACGGGCTGCTGAAATAACTCAGATACTGTTAAAAGCGGGGATCATCGTCCGTAACCTGAAACCGTTCGGCTGGCCGAATTATATTCGAGTCTCCATCGGCTTAAAAAGCGAAAACCACCGGTTTGTTGATGTTTTAAATACCGTCCTTTAAGACACCAGGAATGTCAGCCGGTGGTTTCTTAAAGCAGAAATTTCCCTGGTGAAGATCGATGTTTCAGAGAAGCTTTATTCACAACCACCAACCGAAATAGAATTATGATCATAGATCCTGACCAACAGTCTTCAAAGGACACTTATCGTCTAATGATCGGCGCCATCGTACCCCGGCCCATTGCTTTTGTCTCTACCGTGTCTAAAGAAGGCCTTCCTAACCTGGCGCCTTTCTCCTTTTTCACGGGCGTAAGCTCACGGCCCCCCACGTTACTCTTCGTTCCTGCCATCCGCAGTTACGATGGCAAACCCAAGGATACCTTGGTAAATATCCGGGACACGGGGGAATTCGTGGTAAACATCGTATCCAGGGACTTTGCCGAACAAATGGTGCGTTGTGCTACGGATTACGCCCCCGAAGTAAACGAATTTGAAATCGCTCACCTCACTCCCACACCATGTGAGAAGATCAAGCCACCTCGTGTTGCCGAGGCCAAGGTAAGCTTTGAATGCCAGTTAGAGCAGTTGATCCCTGTTTGCAAAGGTAACGCCGAACTGGTCTTAGGACGGATCGTCCTCTTTCACGTGGCAGAAGAAGTTTACGATAACGGAAGGATAAACCTTGAAGCCTTACAACCCATCGGCCGGTTGGGAGGCCACGAGTACATACCCGTCAAAGAAACCTTCGAAATCATCCGGAAAATAAAACCGGATTAAAAAAATAGCTCTATTCGCAAGTTTTACCGGTGACCGAAGAAACACTCAGCGAACGCATCTTTGCTGCCCAATGCCTGGGGAACGTGGAACCCATCGAGCACATGGTTCCCTACCCGAATCTTCCTTCCCTTTTAGAGGGGCAAACCATCAAGCAAGGGGCTGCCTGTGTCTACGCCCAGGGGAACATTACCAACCAAGCCTTTTTCAACTGGGCTTGCCAGACAGCTACCTGGCTAAAAGAGCAAGGAATCCGCACCGGCGATCGCATTTATCTACCTCCCCTTCCGTTCCCTCAGGCAGAAATCCTGGCTTTCAGCGCCTGGATAATTGGAGCATCTATCCTGATTGTTGGAGGCGAAAACCCAGCACAAGCCCTACGCCAAGTCAATCCTAAACTACGCCTGTCCCGGAACTGGGATCTTTTTACCGCCATTAAGGACAAAGTTAGCCACTACGAACCAGACTCCAGCATTCAACTCACGGACGAAGCCGTGGTTTACTGGGAAGATGGTCGTGGCATCCGCTTGAGCCACTACAACCTGTTGGTCAACACAAACGGGCTTCAACACGCCCTGGACCTCTATGAAGACAGGACCTTTTTAGTTCAACTACCCCAGACTACCACGGCCTGGGTCGTACTTCAGGTTTTGCTTCCCTTTTATACAGGCGCCTGCCTTACGGACCACAATCCCGATTTGACCCTCAGTTTACCGGATCAATTCGATTCACCGAACTACATCATCGACCTTCATTGGAGTACGATCAAAGCCTCTGACCCACCCCACCTATTCATTCTCCCGGAAAATACGGCTATCCTTTCCATCGGAACGGAGCCAGTCCACCTAACGAATGTGGAAGGAACGGAACGACCGTTAAAAATTGAAGGTCACAGCGTGATGATGGGTTATCTGGATGACTCCTGGAACGAAGTGGCTTTCCGGGATGGTATGCTCTTGGTAGAATGAGAGCCTTTCATTCTCAAATCCTTGCCATACCGCCATGACATTTTGATATAATCAGACCAAAATGATATTGTTTTTAGGGCGTTACTCTACCCGCTAAATCCCCATATCGCCTGCAATATATCAAGCTACAGACATTCCTGGATTCCTGGCACGGGTTTTGACCTCTTTAAGTCGCAACTTATTAAAAGGAATGCAATCATGGATCATGCACTTAATCAAAGCGAAGAAAAATTAAATCGGCTGAACAATCATTGGCTGATCACCATCTTTGTCTTGGCCTTGGCCTTCTGTCCCTTCTGGATGCTGATCCTCCTTTAAGGTTAGGGCCAGACAACCTTTCATTAATACCGTCACGATAAACACAAGGAATATGATTATGAACACACTACGACGCTCAACCATTGTCCTATTGATTGGAATCGCCCTTCCAGGCCTTTCTTTCAGTCAAGTGGAAAACCAGGAAGTAGAAACTGATCTGGAAGACATGGGAAATCAATTAGAACAATGGGGTGACCGCATGGACGAATGGGGCCAGGAAGTTGAAAAAGCGGTGGAGGCTGGACAACCCATTCCTGCTATACCACCCATCTCCCTGGACGCCGACGATGAACGAGGGGTAAAACTGGGTCTTTATTTAGATGATCTCGATTTTGAAGAGGCTTACGAGCGGCATTATCCAGAAAATTATGGTGTCCTCATCACCGGGGTTGTTAAAGGTGGTAACGCTGACCGGGCTGGACTGGTGAAGGGCGACATCATCATGGAATTCGACGGTGAAAAAGTCCGCTTCGAAGACCACCTTATCAGCCTCCGGGATACCAAACACGTGGGTGACACGGCGCAGGTGAAATTTTTCCGGAATGAGAAAATCCTCACTACCACAATTTATTTCTTACCAGCTGAACCTAAGATAGACAAAAAAGGTAAGGTTATCTCCAAGAAAAAGCTCTCCACCGGTTATGGTGGGGGCGGGTTCCAAACCCTCATTATAGACTACGACTTTCCTGAGATTCAAGACTATCTCCGACAGAACGGTTTCAGTGATTTGAACACTGGTTACACGGTTACCTGGGGCGGAGGTGGCATGGGCACCATTGGCAAGGGCTGGTTCATCGGTGGCATGGGGGCAGGGCTCACTAACGAACAAAAAATCCAGGTATTCAACGCTGACAGCGCCCTAGCGGGATACCGTAAATACAGGTTAGAATTTGGCTACGGCGGGGCCACCATTACGAAAAGATACCCCCTGTTTACAGAAAACCTCATCCTGGATCTGAGCATCATGCTAGGGGGTGGTGAAGTCAAGTTGAACGTCAGTCAAACCGACGGCAATTTATCCTGGGGCAATGAAGTGGACGAAGGGGAAACCTATTCCGTCACCTACAAGAAAGACTTCTTTGCCTATCGCCCGTCTATTGGTCTGCTAATTCGCATAAAGAGTTGGGTAGGCATTCACGGTACGGTGGGCTACTTCGGTACCTACACAACCACTAACAGTTGGACTGATGATATGTTCGACTTCACCGTGACAACGGCTAACAACCAATCTTCCCCTGGATTACCTAACGCCCTCTCCTATTCGTTAGGGTTCTGGTTCGGATTCTAACCCTTTACCGGGAGTGGCCGAAGCCTCGGTCACTCCCTTCCTTTTTCCACCATGTCCTTCCTGAATGTACCCTCAAAGTATACCAATCTGTGGTAATTTCGTTCATGGAGCCTTCCTTTTTCAGCCTCCTTTCCCGCAAGATCGTTGCCACGATCATTTCCATTGGTTCACTGTTTTATTCTACCATTCCGGGGGTGAACGCTACCTTTGAAGAAATTAACCTTTCCCTCGAAGGAAACCGCCTGATGGTCTCTACTAAATTGAGTAACTGCTACTCCGAGGCTCTGGATCAAATTTTCCGCTCAGGAATGGAGATTAAAGTCCACTTTCGCGTGGAGGTCATACCCATAAACAGCGTCAGACCCATCAGTGAAACCACTTTTTACCATTCCATCCACTATTCCCTTTTAGACGATGTATTTGACGTGTACCGTTCAGAAAGTCAGGAAACCTACCAGAACCTGAACCTTAAAACCGCAAAAGACTATTTAGCCGAGATCGAGGAATTCCCGGCGCTCTTTATGAACCAATTGGACCCTGAGGAGGAGTACTACCTCCGTCTTACCGCCTGGATGGACAAGATCCAACTCCAGGGCATGGAAGAACCTTTGAACCTCATGTTTTACTGGAATAGTATTAAACCCACCGGTTTGTCACGTACCTTCGACCAAGCCGTCTTCACCCAATGAAAATTCGTTTACCTTCTTTCCGCACCCAGATCCTGCTGGTAGTCCTCTTTCTGGTTTTCAACTCGGTGTTGTTCTACCGTAACTATTTCCTGGATAGCCTTCAGAACTTCACAATGGAGGTGGAAATGCTGAACACCCGGGACGATTTCAACCGTTTATATCAGCAATACGGCCCAGAGCTCAGCGAAGCGCAACGGAAAGCCTTTAAAGAGGACATGGAAAAGATCCTTGTAGCCGAAGCGCAAAAGGGGCTGGCCCGTGAAATGTTCCAAAAGGAAGTGGCCCTGTACTCAAAATTTATATTCGTGTTCTTAACGTTGGCGGTATTGGTTCTCTTTTTTATCAGTTTCAATCTTATCACACGGCCGCTTCAGCGTCTTCAGCGCGCCACCCAACAACTCTCCCAGGGAAATTGGAATATCCAGGTACCGGAGAGTCCCTTTTCACCCCTCAACGATCTTATCGTTTCTTTCAATACCATGATCCGGGAACTGGAAGTGAGCCGTAACAAGATCATCCAGGCAGAGAAAGAGGCCGCCTGGCGGGACATGGCCCGAATCATGGCCCACGAAATAAAAAACCCCCTTACCCCTATCCGCCTTTCCTTGGAACGGTTACAGCATAAATTTTCCAGTGGTGCCAAGGACATTAAAACCGTTTTTAACCACGTGACTGCGGTGATCCAGGAAGAGGTGAATAACCTGCAAAAGTTAGCTTCGGAGTTCTCCCAATTTGCCAAATTACCCGCTGCTGTACCCGCCCCCTACGATCTAAATGCCCAACTCCAGGAGTTAACAACCCTCTACCAATCCCAGGCTAATTTCACCTTGCACCTGGACCCGGACCTATCCACTTTCTTCGGGGACAAAGACCAGTTGAAACAGGTCTTTACCAACCTGATCCTGAACAGCATTCAATCGTCAGACGACCAATGTCATATCGAGATTTCCACCCAAAGAACGCGAGGAGGGATCACCATTACCTTCCAGGACAACGGGAAGGGAATCCTCCCAGAAGATTTAGCGAAAATTTTCGATCCCTATTTCACCCGACGTACCAAAGGGACCGGACTGGGGCTTTCTATTGTAAAGCGCATTGTGGAGAGCCATGACGGAAGCATTGAAGTTCACAGCGAAGTGGGCACCGGTACCCGTTTCACGTTACACTTTCCTATTAAGGATGAGCATTAAATTGAGCCCCATGAAACAAAATAAAATAGCATTCAGTTCACGCCTTTTTATTCCACTCCTTAAACAGGAACGTCAACCTCTAAACGCCTGGATTTATCCGTGAATATTCTAATTGTCGACGACGAGCGAAACATCCGCATGACCCTGCGGGATATTTTAGAGGATGAGGGGCACCACACCTTCCTGGCGGAAAGCGGCGAACGGGCCTTGGATGTGGCGAATAAAGAGGAACTCCAGATGGTTATTCTGGACGTGAAATTGCCGGGGATGGACGGTATCGCCACTTTTGAAACCCTACGTACCCGTTTTCCCTCGCTGGAGGTCCTCATGATCTCCGGTCATAGCGACATTGAAACGGCGGTGAAAGCGGTGAAAATGGGAGCCTACGATTTCTTAGAAAAACCCCTCTCCATGACCAAAGTTCTCACCGCTGTACGAAACATCGCCGAGCGGCAACGATTACTCCTGCGAGTTCACCAGGAAAAGGTTCGGCAAACGGAGAAATACAAGCTAGTTGGGAAATCCCGAGCCATGGAAGCGGTGCGGGACCTCATCCAGCGCGCCGCCCCCACCAACGCCAAAGTGCTCATCCGGGGAGAAAGCGGTACCGGAAAGGAATTGGTGGCCTATGCCATTCATCACCAGAGCGCCCGCTCCCATGAACCGTACGTCACTTTTAATTCCGCCGCCATTCCAACTGAATTGGTGGAGAGTGAACTCTTCGGCTATGAAAAAGGGGCATTCACCGGTGCGGGAGGCCAGAAAATCGGAAAACTGGAATTAGCCCACAAAGGGACCCTATTCTTGGATGAAATCGGGGACATGAGCCTTACCACCCAGGCGAAAATATTACGGTTCATGCAGGAAGGGACTTTCGAACGGGTGGGAGGCACCAAGACCCACCACCTGGACGTGCGCCTCATTGCTGCCACGCACAAAAACTTAGAGACCATGGTCCAGGAAGGGACTTTTCGGAAAGACCTGTTTTACCGGTTGAATGTCATTCCCATCACCTTGCCACCCCTCAGGGAACGAGAAGGGGACTTGCCTTTGCTTGTAGATCACTTTCTGGACTTTTATGCCAGAGAATTGAATATGCCCCGCAAATCCCTAACTCCCCGGGCGCTGGAACTGTTGGAGACCTACCCCTTCCCAGGGAATGTTCGGGAACTGAAAAACTTAGTAGAACGCCTGTACATCTTACTCCCCTACGATAAAGTCCAACCCGAGGATCTGCGGCCCTACTTGCAGACGAACGAAACATCAGAGACCGGTTCTTCTCTCTCCATCCAAAACTTTAAAAAGGCCCGTCGGGAATTCGAAAAGGCCTACCTCACTCACCAGTTGGAACGCTTTCAGGGGAACATCAGCAAAACGGCGCGACACTTGGGAATGCAACAGTCCAACCTCTCCCGGAAACTGAAGGAATTGGGGATTGAGAATAGACCGAAGTAATTCCTGATCCCTATACGCGTAGCAACCAGTTACTTCAGTACAGCCAGTTTCCGTGTCTGCACAAAGTCCCCTGCTTTTAGACGATACAGATACACCCCGGCCGGGACCCTCTGGCCCTGGGCATCTTTACCGTCCCAAATTATGGTTTTATAACCCGATTCCTGTACACTATTCACCAATTGCCGCACCTCCCGCCCTAAGAGATCGTAAATCACTAGGCTCACTTGAGCCCGTTCCCGAAGGTCATAGCGAATCGTTGTACTGGGGTTGAAGGGGTTGGGGTAGTTCTGGTGGAGGGCGAACGACTTTAGTATGATAGAATCATCACCTTGAGTGGTCAATAACAGGTCATTTCGAATAATGTATAGCCCGTCATTAAAATCAGCCACACAGGCATAACTCCCGGTCACTGCCACACCTTCTGCAACGCTAGGAGTATCGTAATATCCCACATGCAAGGGGTCGGCAGGGTTTGTTACGTCAATGATCTGTAAACCCGCATTACCAGCAGCCACATAGGCGTAAGGTTCCCTTACAGCCACATCGAGAGGTCCCCCATTGTACCAATACCCCACTTCCTGGGGCGCGGTAGGATCGGTAACGTCAATGATCCGCAAACCATCGTTGGTAACTGCCAGATAAACATAATTCCCGCCCTGATCAACCCCAATCGTCGCCCCCCCCCCCCCC
>CAZBEL010000053.1:0-8318 GCA_964490885.1 uncultured bacterium | reverse complement strand
GAGGAAGCAACTCCCAATGCGGGCCAATAATTCTCTAAACTCAGTCTCGGTCATAAAAAAGGCGTTCTCTTAAAGTAATCTACCTTTCAACTGAAACCATTTCCAAATGTTTCCCACTTCCCCAAGTAGCTTTGACCGTCACAGAAATCGTTCCTTACAAGGTAACATAATCCCACTACTTAAGTCGTGTTATGCTTTTCATTTTCCCCGATTGGTGCGAACTTTTACCATGCGGATCACCCCGTTAATCTTGCTATTGTCTTTCGTGTGGGGACAAGAATCCTTCCGTCCCCTGGAAATTGATGTACGGCCTCGACTCTTTCAGGATTCCCTTTTACAAGTTGTTGTCCAAGTTGATAACCATACCCAACGCAATATTACCATGTTAGAGGGTTTTTTAATCATTACAGAACCAAACGGGAAAATTATCCAAGAAGTGCGCTTAGTGCTCCTACACAATTATGAGCCCGCACTACTCCCAGGAATGTCCGTCTCCCGGAGCAAACAGTTTTCCTATCGACCAGGGGCCAAACGATCATATTCGTTCCAGGTAGGTAAAGTCTCTTTTGCCAACGATTACCGGGTATATACCTATCACCCGGCCGTGGGGTTCTTCCGTATCGATTAATAGCACACCTGCTAACTTTAGCAGGATATCCTTTTTATCCCCAGTCGTTTATCTTCGGTACTATTTCACTCCCGGGGGGCCACTTTGCGATGTTTCTCCACTTTTTCCTGGAGTAGTTTCGCAGGCGATTCCTCTTCCAAACGTAACATGAGATCGTTGATCCAGAATTTTGTTTGCTGGACGTAGGTATCAATGATATTCAACGGAACACGTTGGGCATACATGTTCACAATGATCATAGCAGACGGAAGTGGAACATACACATTTAACGGATCGGTGTAGAAATTATCCAGTGAGCGAACCAGTTCCCGGGTGGAAAGGTAGTCGATAGTCTCCCCGTACAAGCTATCAGCAAGGGCTTGTTCCTCGGCCCAGGTCTTTAAATAGAAGAATAATCGGCCATCCTGGACGCCATTCACATAAGCGGCCTTGATGCGATAGGTCATTTCGGGATTGTTGTTCGCGAGACTCGCTACCCGCTTCCAATCCCCACCGTCCCAGAAAAGGCGGTTTTGGACTTGGGCGTTGAGGGGAAGGGTTCCTAGCAGTACACTAAAGAGCAAATAGTTACAAAACCACGAACACCTTTTAGTAAACGTGGACATAACCCCAGTGATAAGTGGATTTCTCATCGGACGTACACCGTTTTAATATTGACGAATTCCAGGATCCCGAAGCTCGATAACTCACGTCCGTACCCAGATTGTTTAATGCCCCCAAAAGGCAATCGGGGATCGGAACGGACGAAGTCATTTACAAAGCAGCAGCCAGCTTCCAGAGTCTCTGCTGCTAAGCGTTCCCCACGAGCGACGTCGCCTGTAAAAATTGCCGCACCTAACCCAAATGTTGTTGTGTTGGCCAAATGGAGGGCATCTTCGGCATCGCGGGCGGCAATAATGACGGCCACTGGGCCAAACAGCTCTTCGTCAAATGCAGGCATTCCCGGCATTACTTTCGTTAATACTGTGGGTGGATAAAAGGCACCCTTCCCTTCCAGAATATAACCCCCTAGTTTCAATTTTGCCCCCAAGGCTACACTGCGCTGAACCTGGTCATGGAGCTCATCACGGGCCTTTACATTTACCATGGGACCAATATCCACCTCCTTTTCGAGGGGATTTCCCATGGTCTGTTGGGACATGTGTTCTATAATGAGCTGCTCGAATTTTTCCTGTACACTTTCTACGACTATAAGGCGCTTGGCAGCAATACAACTCTGGCCCGTGTTGATCATGCGGCCCACTAAACAGGCTTTGGCAGCGGCCTCCAAGTCAGCATCTTCCAAGATGACGTAGGGATCGCTTCCACCTAACTCCAACACCGTCTTTTTCAGGGTCTTCCCTGCCAGCGCTGCTACGGCTTTTCCGGCTGGTGTACTTCCCGTTAAAGTAACCGCTTGAACTAAAGGGTGAGTAATGACGGGTTCAATGTTCTTGGAACTCAGCGTCAGGTTCTTGAAGAGATGCTCCGGGAAACCAGCTCTTGTAAAAATAGATTCGATAGCTTGGGCACAACCCTGGACGTTAGAGGCGTGTTTTAATAACCCGGCATTCCCTGCCATGAGTGTGGGTGCTGCAAACCGGAATACCTGCCAAAAGGGAAAATTCCACGGCATGATGGCCAGAATAATCCCCAACGGTTGGAAAGTGACGTAACTGTTGCTGGCATCAGTCTTAATAGGGCGATCAGCAAGAAATTCGGCCCCGTGTTCCGCATAGTATTCACAAACCCAGGCACATTTATCCGCTTCCGCTTTTGCCTGTTGCATGGGTTTGCCCATTTCTTCAGCCATGAGTCGACCGAAAGCCTCGCGTTCCTGGCGAAGGATGGCTGCTGCCCGGTTTAATTTCTCAGCCCGTGTTTCAAAAGAGGTCTCTCGCCATTGTAAAAATGCCTTGTGGGCTTGAACCAACGCGGTTTCCACCGCTTCCCAAGTAAGCTCTTCGTAGGTTTTTAGCTTTTCGCCCGTGGCCGGGTTGATACTAACTAAAGCCATGTTTTACTCTGCTATTTATCCAAAAGTCCTAACACATCGAAAATAAAAGTATAATTAAAGGCAATCTCTTTCAAGTATTCATACCGTCCAGATGCCCCACCATGCCCGGCATTCATATTGATTTTCAGCAAGAGACGGTTCTCGTCGGTCTTTAGCGCGCGCAGTTTAGCCGTCCATTTGGCCGGTTCCCAATAGGCGACGCGAGGATCGTTCAAACTCGCAGTGATTAACATATTGGGGTACGCCTTAGCCTCTACATTGTCATAGGGTGAATAGGACCGCATATACTCGTAGAATTTCTTATCCTTGGGATTCCCCCACTCTTCAAACTCGATGACGGTGAGAGGGATGGTCTCATCCAGCATGGTATTGACCACATCCACAAAAGGCACCTGAGCGACCACTACCTTGAAAAGGTCGGGACGCATATTCGTCACCGCACCCATGAGTAGTCCCCCAGCGCTGCCCCCAGAAATAACCAGATGATCAGGATTGGTGTACTTTTCCCGTACAAGATATTCGGCACAGGCAATAAAATCGGTAAACGTATTCCGTTTATGCAGGAATTTTCCATCCTTGTACCAACCCCGCCCTAGATAGCCTCCCCCACGGACATGGGCAATGACGTAAATAAATCCCCGATCTAATAGGCTCAATCGTACGGAGGAAAAGTACGGATCGATGGTGGCCCCGTAAGAGCCGTAACCATATAGATACAGATTATTTTCACCATTCCGTTTTATTCCTTTGCGATAGACCATGGACATGGGGATCTTAGTACCATCTTCGGCAGTAGCCCATAGACGCTTGGTCACATATAAAGAAGGATCGTAACCCCCTAACACCTCATCCTGTTTTTTCAGGACTCGTTTGCGGGAATCCATATCATAATCGTAAACCGATTTCGGTGTCACTAGGGAGGTGTATGTGAACCGTAGCAGTTTCGAATGGTAGTCCGGATTAGGTCCGCCCCATAAAGTATACACCTCTTCAGGGAAAGTGACATAATGGGTTTTTTGGGAGTTCAGATCGGTGATCCTGATCTTTCGCAAGCCATTTTCCCGCTCATAAACCGCAAGATAATCCTGGAAAATATCTATATAGTCGATCTTAATGCCTTTCCGGTGGGGAATAACTTCGGTCCAATTTTCTTTTGAAGGTTTCGAGACTGGGGTGATCATCAATTTAAAGTTCAAGGCATCGTCGTTGGTAAGAATATAGAATTGATCACCACGGTGAGCCACGGAATATTCCATTCCTTGCTGTCGAGGTTGAATGATTCGAAATTCGCCTTCAGGATCATCTGCCGGAAGAAAACGCACTTCCGAGGTAATCTCGCTTTCTAGGTTCAAAAATACATAGTCCTTACTTTTTGATCTAGAAATATCTAAATAAAAACGTTCATCCTGCTCATGATAAACCAGAGGGTCCTCGCCGGCTGGAGTACCTAACCGGTGACGGAATACTTTGTAAGGACGATGGGCCGCATCTAAAATATTGTAGAACAGGGTTTGATTGTCGTTCGCCCATTCCACTGAAGTGTAGGTATTATCAATTACATCGGGTAGCAATTGATTACGTTTTAGATCTAATACAAAGAGGCGATATTTTTCTGCCCCGGTACTATCTATGGAATAGGCTAGTAGTTGGTGATCTGGACTGATAGCAAAAGCTCCTAAGCGAAAATAAGGGTATCCCTCAGCGAGGGTATTTTCATCCAGGATAATTTCTTCCGGTGCTTCTAAACTGCCGTATTTGCGACAGTGAATCGAATACTGCTTCCCTTCTTCGGTACGCGTGTAATAGAAATAATCGTCAATTTTAACGGGTACAGAAAGATCAGTTTCTTTAATCCGACTCTTCAATTCTTGATATAGCTGTTCTTGAAAAGCTTCGGTGTGTTTCATCACCTGTTCCGTATAGGCATTTTCGGCCTTGAGGTATTCCAAAACCGCTGGATCTTCTCGATTGCGCATCCAAAAGTATGGATCTATGCGTTGGTCACCGTGAACAGTGACGTCGTGGGGAATTTGTTTCGCTATGGGGGGCTGAGGCATCTTCTCTTCCTTGCCAAAAATTTTAAATTGTTGTGCAAACATGACCGTGATTAATACCATTATCCCAAGGAGGAATGTTTTCACGTTGAATAACTGCATGGTCTGTTCCTTACTTTGTTAGATAGGAATTTCTCTAAAAATGAGTTTTTACCACATCGAATATTACTGATTTCCTTAAAAAGTATCCTCCCAATTAAACTGGTCTAATAGATATTTTTAGTAAGGGTCCCTGATTTTTTCAGCAATAAAATAAGTGAACTTATCGTGCGTTTGCGCACTGCGTTTTCTGAAACGATCCATAAAATAAAACGGTGAATAGGCCAAGAAAAAGTGCAACAGAGCCACGAATTCGGCGGCAAGGATGTACCAAGGCCAGGGACCCATGTAGTCTAGCAAACTGGGGACGTGCTCACCTAATTCGTTAACTGGTTTACCGCAGATCCAGAAATAATTGGCATCCAAGATGAAATTCACAAATATGGTAACAACAAAGAAGATATTGAGGGCCACAAATGCACGCCAGATACTTCTTCCCGTAGGACGCATTCCATAAACCACAGTAGCGTAAATGACCGCTAAAACCAGTCCATTATGGCCTACCCAAAAGCGAAAATAATGAAAATGGGGAAAGTTCGCAGCAATATCCGGGGTAATAGTACCCTGAAGCACTCCTGACAAACCCCAGAGAAACAAGATTTCATAAGCCCAGTAACGCCGATAAACCATGACCAACGGCATGGCCAGATTCGCTAGGCGACACAAATGGAAAGGCAAGTGCAAACGCACGTCGAAAGTCCCGGCTACCAATTCCATAACCACCCAGAGCAGATAATTCCCCATCACCAAATAACCGATAATACCTCCTAAAATGGATTGTTGGCGAGGGGAGAGATATTTCTTGGCACCCCAAGGCACAAAAATAATGATCAGAAGGGAAATTAATATGCCCCAAATATGTGACGGACCGAATAACTGAAATGCCTCATATGTGTCCATATAATTACGGACGCTTTCCCGGAAAGCCGTGATACTATCCATTAGCCTTTTCTTTCTGGTATTGAATATTCCCGTTTACTGGATAGACCACCAACACTAATGTGACGAGGAAAAAGAATGAATAAAGACGGCACTGGCGCTATGAGTTTGACCCAGTTTTGCTCACTGCTTTTTTTATTTGATCGCTCCCCACCCACAGGAATCCCAAGGCTAAGATCCAAATATGACTGAAAGCTTCCCCGGCCTGCTTTAACTGGTAACCCCAATAAAAAACAACCGGGACCGCTAACAATAGCAGTCCCCCTAAGACCAATTGCACTTTCCAGTTGATGATTAATTTTTCCACTGAGGTTGGTCAAAACAAATCGTGTTTTAGGACACAGTGCCCGAAAACACGTCGGTAATTATTCCCTAAAGGGTTACGTTTACGTAAGAAAGTAGCCCGATTAGACAAACGATACAATTTGAAAAAACCGGGAATGAACGGTGAGAGTTAGTGTAAAAATGTAGATTCAATATTCATCGCATACTCATGAAAGGCAACTTTCAACTTTACCGAGGGATCTACGCTTGAGGATTATTGTACATTGTCGGTAGTCTTCTAACAAGTGTTTGTTAAAGAGCCTTAGTGTTCACTCACGCTATGTGCCTTTACCACTTATGGACCATGACAAACAGCAGTAGATTCCTCATCCCGTCAGAACGGGATTCGGAAAGACAAACTTCGTGTTAGTAGGGTGAACGTGTTTAAAAATAGTGCCCCATTTTTCCAAAAATCCATTAATCTAATATTCCATCCAACCAAAATCTAACTCTTAGTCATCCGGGTTGAGAAACCCACCTCCCCCAGGAGTCCGGATCACGAGTCGCTCGCCAGGTTGGATGACCCTCGTTACCTTCCCACCGATGTTAAGAATCGTACCGTCTTTCTGAATTAGCAGGTTTTCCCCTTTGGCTCCGGGCTTCCCTCCTGCCATACCGTAGGGTGCAAAACATCTCCTTTCAGAAAGAATGGAAACCTCCATTGGTTGGTGAAAGAAAATCACACGCTCTACCCCGTCACCACCCGGCCATTTCCCTGCACCCCCTGTACCGCGGCGAATAGTAAAACGCTCCAAACGAATCTCCGGAAAACGATACTCTAACACTTCTGGATCGGTAATCCGTGTGTTGGTCATGTGCACTTGTACGGCCGAAGCCCCGGCGAATCCCTTAACGGCGCCCGACCCTCCAGCAATAGTCTCATAGTATTGAGCCCCTCCACCGTCTGGGCGGCCGAAGAGTACATTGTTCATCGTTCCCTGAGACGCTCCCGCCAGACCTAGCGCCCCTAACAGTACATCCACCACTCGTTGAGACGTTTCTACATTACCTCCAACAACAGCTGCGCCGGGTGAAGGACACAATAAAGATCCCGGTGGAATCCGAATCGTCACCGGTCGTAAACAGCCATCATTTAAAGGAATATCTTCATTGATGAGGGTTCGCAAGACGTACAATACAGCTGCCCGGGTCACGGCTGGAGGTGCATTCAAATTCCCTTTCAACTCCCCACTAGTCCCGTCGAAATCAAACGTGATCCGAGGTTTCTCACGATTATCGATGCGAACATAAACACATATCTCACTGCCATCGTCCAAATGATCACGAAAAGAACGCTGAAAATGCGGTTTATCTCCTATAAAGTCTCTCAGGGCTCGTTCCATGGCCTCTTCTGCATTATCACAAATATGTTTCATATAGGCCAGCACCACAGCCTCTGAATAATGTTGAACCAAGCGTTTCAACTCCCGCTCGCCCTTACGATTTGCGGCGATCTGGGCCTGGAGGTCGGAAAGGCGCTCTGGCAAATTCCGAGCGGGATAACGACCTCCCCTTAACAAACTGCGTAAGGCTTTTTCCCGTAACCGTTCCTTGGAAACCAAGAGGAAATTATCGATCACAACCCCTTCCTCTTCCAACCTTGTGGCAAAGGGAGGCATGGAGCCTGGTGTAATGCCACCTATATCGGTGTGATGACCCCGGTTGGCCACGAAAAAGATCAGCTCCCCACGTTCATTAAAAATCGGTGACACTACCGTAATATCCGGTAAGTGACTTCCTCCGTGGTGGGGGTTGTTAGTCATATACACATCCCCGGGTTGCATAGTGCCCCGGTTCTGCTCTAATAGATATTTAACGGAAGCACCCATGGCCCCCAGATGAACGGGGATGTGGGGGGCATTGGCGATTAGGTTACCCTCTCGGTCAAAGATAGCGCAGGAAAAGTCCAGTCGCTCCTTCATATTCACCGAATGAGCCGTATGAACCAAGGTATAGCCCATCTGCTCGGCAATACTCATAAATAGGTGGTTGAACACTTCTAATAGTACCGGATCTCGTTTTGTCGAGATAGAAACTCGTTTTCGGGAGCGTGATTCCAGTACCAAAGCCCCTTCCGTATCCACTCGAGCGAGGTAATCCGGTTCTATCACGATCATGGAATGGGGTTGGGGGATCAGGGCAGGGCCGGTTATGGTCATCCCAAGGGAAAGATCATCTGGGAAGATAACCGGGACTGAATACATTTTCCCCGAAAAGAAGATTTTAGAACGGAAGACTGTGTGGAAGAGAAAGAAGGATCCGCCCCCCCCCCCCCCCC
>CAZBEL010000052.1:0-8368 GCA_964490885.1 uncultured bacterium | reverse complement strand
CCAGCTGGTTGCCAATCACCCAGCCAATCACCGGGTGCGAGGTTTCCCGCGCCTGCCCTGGCCCCAGATCTCGAAGTGTAGCTTAGACCCATTCACCGAACCCGAATCTCCCATGTAGGCGATCACATCCTGAGTGCGAACTTCCTGATCCACACCCGTCTTCACGTTGGTCACATGACTATAAACGGTGTAAAAACCGCCACCGTGGTCAATAATAATTGTGGTTCCGTAACCCCGGATATAGGTAATCGTCGTAACAATACCGCCCATAACCGCCCGAATAGGAGAACCGGGTTTCCCCTTAATGTCAATCCCGGGATTCTCCGTTGTGGTCTTTAGCTTGGGATTCCACTGACGTCCAAACCGGGCAATGACCCGTCCCTCAGCTGGCCAGGGGATTTTCCCTCGCAACTTATCAAAACTTTTACTTTTTAAAGCTTCCTGTTGCTTCCGGATGCGCTCCGCCCGCTCGAAACGCGCCTTGTCTTCCTGAATCTTCTTAATAACAGCTTCTAACTGTTTGATCCCGGCTTGCTTTTCCTCCAGATAGCGGGCTAATTGGTTCTTGTTCTGCCGGATTTTCCTCAATTCTTTTTCTTTAAGGCGTTTCTTCTTGCGCAGTTCTTGCACCTGGGTCTCCCTTTCCCGTCGCAAGCTGATTTGTTTCCGCAAAGCTGCTTCCCGGCTCAACTTTTTACGCCCTATGTCAATGAGCAAGGCTCGAATCTGAGCCTCGGTGCGCTCCTCAATATCGGAGATGATGCGGAGATACTGGGTACGATAAACCGCCTGGCGCCAGGAAGTAGAACTCAAAACTTTCTCTAAATCTGAAAGGGTTCCCCGTTTATAAATCCGCACCACACGCCGGGCGTAACGCTCCTGTAGGGTCTGTAACTCATCTTCTTTTTCGGTGATTTCTCCCTCCAACCGTTCGATTTCACCGCGGAGTTGGTTTTCCTCTTTCGCTAACTGATTCACTAAACGGTCCAACAGGGAGATTTCCTCTTCTAATCCGGAAAGATACTTTATGGTCGATTGCTCTTTTCTTGCTTCGGATTTCAGCCTGGCCCGGGTCTCGGCAATCTCCTTTTTCAGGGCCCGGATCGCCTGGGACTGGTACTGGATTTCACTCTCGAAATCCTGAGCCGATTCCTGGGCGTACACTGCCGAAAGAGCGACGAAGATGATGATTACGAAAAAGGAACGAAACATAGCCCGAAAAAATAGCCCCCTCGTTTCCCACGAAACAAAGGCTTTTCCTATTACTCGAACCTTAAATAGGCTAGGATTATCCTCCCTCCATAGCGGCATTCCACCTTTTCAAATATTCACGTTCGCAATAAGATTAGTTTGTCATAAATTCACCCCCACATTTTTTAAGCAATGTAGAACATTGAGATTTCTCATACATTTTTAACCCCTAATCCAAGAGACTGAAATTGCCATCATCCTTACCTGCCCCCCACGGAAGGACCCTCTGTGACCTCCTGGCCTCCAGAGAGGAGATCGAAGAACTAAAAGAAGCCGCTATACACTACCCTTCCTGGACTCTAAATGACCGTCAATTATGCGACCTGGAACTCCTGCTAACCGGTGGGTTCTCGCCTCTGCAAGGGTTCATGAACAAAGCCGACTATACATCTGTTGTAGAATCCATGCACCTTCAGGACGGAACACTTTGGCCCATACCCATCACCCTGGATGTTCCCAAAACTTTTGCGGAGACTCTTTCCCCAGGTGATACCATCGCCTTGCGGGACAAAGAGGGCTTCATCCTGGCTATCCTTACCCTTGACGATATCTGGCAGAATGACCACCGCAAGGAAGCTGAACTCGTTTTTGGTACCCTGGACGACACCCACCCGGCCGTAAACTATTTACTCCACGAGGCTCATCCCTATTATCTTTCGGGTAAGCTGGTAGGGGTACACCTTCCCAAACAATACGATTACAAGTCCCTTCGGCACACACCCACCGAATTAAGACAAAAATTTCAGGAAATGGGATGGGAGCGAATCGTCGCTTTCCAGACCCGCAACCCCCTTCATCGGGCCCATGTGGAGATGACCCTTCGGGCTTGTGAAGAGCACGCCGCGCACCTCTTAATCCACCCCGTTGTGGGCCTAACTAAACCGGGCGATGTAGATCATTTTACCCGGGTGCGATGCTACCAAAAAGTCCTTTCCAAG
This sequence comes from uncultured bacterium, assembly GCA_964490885.1. GTDB lineage: Bacteria > Fidelibacterota > Marinisomatia > Marinisomatales > TCS56 > CAZBEL01. Next base: position 6,179 of record CAZBEL010000052.1, on the reverse strand, counting down.
TATCCTGAGGGATTGGCCTTTTTAAGCTTGCTCCCCTTAGCTATGCGCATGGGAGGTCCTAGGGAAGCTTTATGGCACGCCCTTATCCGAAAGAACTACGGGTGCACCCACTTTATCGTAGGACGTGACCACGCCAGCCCGGGAAAAGATAAAAACGGAAAACCGTTTTACGGACCGTACGACGCCCAGGACCTTTTCCGCGTACACGAAAAGGAATTAGGCATACAAATGGTTCCCTTCAAGATGATGGTGTACCTCCAAAAGCGGAAAGTGTATGTAACCATCGACCAGGTTCCCGAAGACGACACGGCTCTCAATATCTCTGGAACCGATCTACGCCAGCGCTTGGACCTGGGGGAACCGATTCCAGAATGGTTTTCCTACCCGGAAGTAGTTGAAGAATTGCGCCGGGCTCGACCAGAATTGAAGAAACGCGGTTTCACCGTCTTCTTTACAGGACTATCAGGAGCGGGAAAATCCACTCTGGCGCAAGGACTGTTAGTAAAATTAATGGAAGACGGGCGGCGCCCAGTGACCCTATTAGACGGGGACATCGTCCGGACACACCTTTCCAGTGAATTAGGTTTTTCCAAAGAACATCGCTCCCTTAACGTGAGGCGTATCGGGTTCGTGGCCAGTGAAATCACCAAAAACGGTGGGGTGGCTATTTGCGCTCCCATTGCTCCCTACCGGGCTGACCGCCGTTTTAATCGGGAGCTCATCACTCCCCTGGGAGGGTTTATCGAAGTTTACGTGAGTACACCTCTCGATGTGTGCGAACACCGGGACGTGAAAGGTCTCTATGCCAAGGCACGCAAGGGGCTCCTGCGCCACTTCACTGGAATCGATGATCCCTACGAACCGCCGGAAAATCCAGAGATCGTCATCGACTCCAGCACCGTAGATCCGGAATCGCTGGTGGACGAGATCATTGAAAAGATTCGACAGTTAGGCTATCTGTAAAAAGCCTTGGAATTCAACGTGTCGATGATGGTTAAAATTGCTTAAATTAAACCTTGTTTTTGGAAAAGGATTGGATGGTAAACTCACTACGACGCGGAGCGCAAACTAAGTGATTAGGAGGCGAACTCCAGGTATCAGCACTACCTTTTCCTCACTCACCCCCCAACATGCACCAACTACGGTGCATTTTTTCTATCCAATTATGGTCAACTAATGAATGTAATTAAACAAATAGTACAGCTTCAAAACATTGACACTCAGTTACAGGAAATCAATGAACTCCTGGGAGACCTACCCGCACGGGTGGAAGAACTAAACCAGGAGAAAAAGGAATTGCTCGAAGCCCTGGAAAATGGCAAAAAACGAATTCAAGAAACGGAACTTGAACTAGCCCGTCTGGGACTGCACATCAAGGAAGTTCAGGAAAAGAGAACCCAATTAAAGGACCAGCTTTTTCGCGTGACCAACAACCGACAATATGATGCCTTAACACAGGAGATCGAGTTCTTAAAAACAGACCTGGAAAAATCTGAACTGGAGAACCTGGAGTTGTTGGAACTAAAAGAGCAACTTCAGGATCGCTTGGCATCCCAGGAAAAGAATCTCGAATCTTTGACCAAGAACCTGGAACAGCGTCAGAAGAACCTGGAGGCCAAGATGGCGGAGAGTGCGGCCCAGAAATCAAAACTGGATACCCAGCGTGCAAAAGTGTCAAAAAGCATCGACCCTGCTATTCTGGCTCGCTATCAGCGCGTTAGCGAAGCCCGGGAAGGGCTGGCCGTTGTTCCCATTAAAGGCAATGCCTGTGGCGGGTGTGGTGCCATGGTGACACCCCAGATCATTTCCAACATTCGTCAAGGAACGGGTATTTTCACTTGTGACGTTTGTAGTCGCTTTTTATACTGGGAACCTTCTTAGGTAAGACCGAGTAGTAATTCTCACCGGCGTGAGAAGAACTTTTTTCGTTCCTAAAACATTCTGAGTCGGTCGGATGGCTGCCTTGTAGACGTTCGTTTTACGAACTTCTATGGGGAGGAAAGTCCGAGCATCGCAGGACAGGGTGCCCCGTAACGCGGGGAGTCCGTGAGGGCCTGGAAAGTGCAACAGAAAATAGACTACCTTACTCTCAGGAGACTGGGATAAGGCAAAGGTGAAAAGGTGGTGTAAGAGACCACCAGTCCCGGTGGTAACACCGGGAGCTTGTAAACCCCACCCGATGCAAGATCGAGTAGACCCCGAGATGTGGTCCGCATCGTAATCCCGGTTTTACCGGGGCCAGGGGCGGGTAGATCGCGTGAACCCGACGGCAACGCCGGGACCAGATAAATAGTCATCCTCCTGATTTTTTCAGGGGACAGAACTCGGCTTATAGACCGGCTCAGAATGTACTTTCGAAACAGCCTATGCATTGGTCTATTCTACAACCGGATACCGAATTAGTCACCCGACTAAAAAAAGAGTTCCGTACCTCCACTGCCGTTGCCAGGGTCCTGGCCAACCGGGGGATCACTTCTCTCGAAGAAGCACGTCCTTTTTTTAATCCCAAATTGGATCACCTCCACCCGCCTTTTCTCATGAAGGACATGGAACCGGCCGTGGAGCGTATCCTGAAAAACATTCGCCAGCACAAACCCATCCTCATCTTCGGGGATTACGACGTTGACGGCACCACTGCGGCCTCCATGTTGTACCTCACGTTAGCAAAATTAGGAGCCGAAGCACACACTTACATCCCCAATCGCGAACAGGAAGGGTACGGCCTTTCGCTTCCTGGGATACAGTACGCCCAATCCGTCCAAGCCGACTTAATCATCACCTGCGATTGTGGCATTAACGCCTTCGAGCAAGTAGACTATGCCCAACAACAAGGGATCGATGTCATCATCACCGATCACCACACACCGGCCACTACCCTTCCCAACGCGGCGGCTATCCTAAATCCCAAACGGTCTGATTGCGCCTATCCTTTCAAAGGTCTTTGCGGTGGTGGGGTCGCTTTCAAATTAGCCCAAGCCTTATGGGATGCCGAGGGGCGAGAACCCCAAGCCATCCTGACCCTGTTGGATTTGCTTACGTTGGGTACCGCAGCCGATATGGTGCCACTCTTAGATGAGAACCGGGTCATGGTACGTCACGGTCTCGAGCAAATCCGCGAAACCCGTCGCCCAGGGATTAGAGCCCTCCTAAAAATGACCGGATTAGAGGGGAAATCGCTCACGGTAGGGCAGATCGTCTTTGGACTGGCGCCCCGTATAAACGCTGCCGGGCGGATGGGGAATGCAAACCGGGTCGTTACCCTCCTCACTACCGAAGATCCTCACGAGGCTTTCCAACTAACCAACGAACTCGATCAGGAAAACCAACGGCGACAGAAAATCCAGAAGGCCGTTATAGACGAGGCCTTGTTACTGGTTAATGCCGAAGTAGATTTAGAACGGGATCGAACCATTGTACTTCAGGGGCATGGCTGGCACCCGGGAGTGGTGGGTATCGTAGCTTCTCATATCAAGGAAATCTATTATCGCCCAACCGTCATTATCTCCATCGATGAAAACGGTCTGGGGAAAGGATCCGCCAGGAGCATCCCCGGATTCGACCTTTACCAGGCTCTTACCAATGTTCGTGAATACCTTGAGGGATATGGAGGACACCCCATGGCGGCCGGCCTGACCCTCCAGGAAGAGAATATCCCCAAGTTCCGAGAGGCTCTCTTGGAATATGCTAATCAACAACTAACTCCCGACGATCTCATTCCCACACTGACCATTGACAGTGAAATTAATCTTACCGATATCAACGGACGTTTTATGGACTTTCTGGAGAAATTAGGTCCTTACGGGCCAGGAAACATGCGCCCTAAGTTCGTTGCCCGAGAGGTAGAAATTGTAGGGCACCCCCGACTGGTGGGGCACGGGGAACACCTGCGCTTCCGAGCCCGACAACGTCAATCGGTCTACACGGCTATCGGATTCAACATGGCGCAGCATTACGAAGATTTGATTACCGGTTATCCCGTTGATTTAGCTTTTGTGGTAGAAATTAACGAATGGCAAGGGACTTCTTCCATTCAATTGAATATCCGGGACATAAAACGGTCTTCAGTTCAGTGATTTTCTTATTTTCTTTTACCACTGGAGTAAAAGTGACCTAAAGAAATCCTTTTTTAACCAAGCGGTAACACCTTTAATATTCTATCGGTTTTTCGAGAAGGATATGTATAAAACAAAAATAGCCGGTATTGGATACGCCGTTCCCGAACGGGTGGTGACTAACCACGACCTGGAGCAACTAATGGAGACCAGCGACGAATGGATCGTTTCCCGCACGGGGATTCAAGAAAGGCGCTGGGTGGAGGAAGGTCAGGGAACTTCAGACCTGGCTGTGGAGGCCGCCCACCAGGCGTTAGACGATGCTCAGGTATCTCCCCGGGAAGTGGATTTGGTCATCTGCGGCACCCTAACCTCGGACTACTTCTTCCCGGGGATAGGAGCCCAATTACAACATAAACTAGATCTAAATACGGTGGGTGCTTTTGATATCAAAGCCGCCTGTTCGGCCTTCATCTATGCCCTTTCCTGCGGAGACCAGTTCATTAAGACCGGCCAGTGCCAAAACGTACTTATTATTGGCGCCGAAGTTCAGTCCACTGCTTTGAACGTCACCACTGAAGGTAGAGACATGTCAGTCCTGTTTGGGGACGGCGCCGGAGCTGCCCTACTGCAACGTAGCGATGGTGACAGTTGTATCCTCTCGACACACCTACACTGTGAGGGCCGTTACCTAAAGGAACTCTGGTGTGAAGCTCCCGCCTCCCGGTCACGTCCTCGACTTTCCCAGAAAATGCTGGAAGAAGGTCGTCATTATCCCCAGATGAACGGACGGGAAGTGTTTCGCCACGCCATCGTCCGCTTCCCGGAGGTCATTCGGGAAGCCCTCGAGGCCAACCAACTCACTCTTGATGACATCGCCCAAGTCATTCCTCACCAAGCCAATTTGCGCATCACACAAATGGTAACCAGACGATTGGGCGTGACCGCGGATAAGGTGTACAGCAACATCCACAAGTATGGAAACACCACTGGAGCATCCATTCCCATCGCGCTATGCGAGGCACGCTCCGAAGGCAAATTCACGAATGGGGATGTGATTATCCTGGCCGCCTTTGGGTCGGGGTTCACGTGGGCGTCAGCAGCTATCCGATGGTGACACCCATAAGCAGAAATTCACCCATGACTACTTTAACCAATCTTCAGAAACCGGGGACAATGTGATCCATGGATAAACTATTTTTCAACGACGAACATTTCATGCTAGTGGAGATGGTCCGGGAGTTCGCCCAGAACGAAATCAAGCCCCATTCCCAAAAGTTGGATGCCACAGGTGAATTTCCCACCGAGATTGTCCATAAAATGGGCGAATTGGGTCTGATGGGTATCCCCATCCCCGAACAATACGGCGGTGCCGGAATGGACACTGTAGCCTACGCCGCCGTAGTCATGGAATTGGGTAAGGTGGATGCCTCCGTAGCCATCACCCTGGCGGCCCACACTTCCTTGGGAACCATGCCCATCCTCTTAGCAGGAAACGAGGAGCAAAAGTCCACCTATCTCCCGCGATTAGCTTCTGGTTCCGAACTAGGCGCATTTGGGCTTACTGAACCCGAAGCGGGAAGCGATGCCGGGGCCACCAAGACCACGGCCGTAAGAGACGGGGATGAATACCTTGTAAACGGTGGCAAAATCTTCATCACTAACGCCGGGAAAGCGGGTCTATTAAACTTCACTGCTCAAATCATTGAAAACGGAGAAAAACAGGGGATTGGTGCTTTCGTTATTCCCACCGACACGCCTGGACTAAGCTTTAGCCCACCAGAAAAAAAGATGGGCTGGAAGGCCAGTGACACGCGGCAAATATTTTTCAAGGACATGCGCGTGCCGGCAACTAATATGCTCGGACAGCCGGGAAAGGGATTCAAAACCTTTCTAAAGACCCTAACCGCCGGCAGAATATCTATTGCTGCTCTGGCCGTGGGTACCGCCGAAGGGGCGTTTGACCTCGCTCTCAACTACGCCACGGAACGGGAAGCATTCGAGAAAAAAATCTACGAGTTTGAAGCCATCGGAGCAAAACTGGCCACCATAGCCACCGAAATTCAAGCGGCCAAGCTCCTTGTTTTTCATACCGCTTGGTTAAAAGATCAGGGAAAAACTGTGATC
>CAZBEL010000051.1:0-8404 GCA_964490885.1 uncultured bacterium | reverse complement strand
TATTTTGTCCTCTGGCTTTGATGCCCACCAACAGGATCCCTTAGGGGGTATGGCGCTAACAACGGCTGGTTTCGGTGAACTCACCGCTATCTTAACCCGTCTGGCCCAGGAAACCTGTGGGGGGAAACTCCTTTCAGTATTAGAAGGGGGGTACGATTTAGAAGCCCTGGCGGAAAGTGTGGCTGTTCATTTACAAACCTTGAGTGAAGCAACATAGTATGAGACATCTTTACCGTTCACAAACTGACCGTGTCCTGGGTGGCGTATGTGGCGGAATCGCTGAGTATTTCCAAGTAGATTCCACACTCGTTCGCCTGGTGTGGATCTTTTTTACCCTCTTTGGAGGCTCCGGAATATTAGCCTACTTTTTAGCGTTGCTCATCATTCCCGACGAAATATATCGTGATCATTTAGAGGTTTTTACCAAACACGACTTTATAGCCGATCGGAAAATCGGATGGGGAATATCTCTCATTATCGTAGGACTCATCCTCTTTTTTATGCACACTGACTTGCTCAGCATGTTATGGACGAAGTTTTGGCACAGTGGAGTCAATATTTTCCTGGGGATCATCGTAATTGGTTGGGGGGTCTATCTCCTTTACACACGCCGGAAGACATTGACCGAACTGTGGGAACAAGGTCAGCGAATTCCCCTGCATCTGTCCATCCATGATCGTCGAATTGCAGGCGTTTGTGGTGGTTTAGGGGAGACGCTACATATCGATTCAACGATTATCCGTTTTTTCTGGGTGTACGGCACTTTAATGAGTGCAGGAGCCGGAATACTCTTGTATGTATTATTGGCGCTTATGCTCCCTGATGATAATATTTACGTGGAACAGGAGTAGTTCATGTTACTTTCGCGTTATCAAAAGATTCAATCGAGGTTCTCAGAACAAAGAGTTTTGGTTATTGGTGATCTCATGTTAGATACCTACTTGTGGGGGGATGCCGAGCGCATTTCCCCAGAAGCTCCGGTTCCGGTCATCCGCGTTCGGGATGTAAACCATAATCCCGGAGGTGCTGCTAATGTGGCGTTAAATGTGTCGACTCTATCGGCTCAGGCCAGTGTTTTGGGTATTGTAGGCGATGATGCAGAAGGAAAGAAGCTAACTGCCCTGCTAAAAGAAAGTGGAATTGATACTACTGGCATCATTTTTGTTCCTGATCGACCGACGACGGTAAAGACCAGGATCATTGCTCATAACCAACAAGTAGTCCGTACCGATCGTGAGGCTCGGTCGGTTATCAATCACGAAATTCGAAAGAGTATTAATAACCGTTTAGACCAGATTCTTCCAAATGTTCAAGGCCTTATTATCGAGGATTATGACAAGGGATTGTTATCACCGGAAACGATCAAACTCATATTAAAAAGAGCTGCCGAGCGTAACCTTCCCATATACGTGGATCCCAAGAAGAAGAATTTTCTACAATATTCGGGTGTACGTTTATTAAAACCAAATGCCCAGGAGCTGGCCCAGGCTGCCGGAATTGGGAGCCAATCAGACAGTTTTACCAAGGACTGCCAAAACTTAAGGCGACAGCAAAAAATCGAAATCCTGTTGATCACTCAAGGGGAACGAGGCCTGTCCTTGTTTACCAGAGAGGGTGAACAGACGATTCCAACGAAGGCTCGGCGAGTACATGATGTTTCGGGAGCTGGTGATACCGTTATTAGTACATTTACATTATCCGACTTGGTAGGTGCCACTCCCAAAGAGGCCGCAACGTTAGCTAACTACGCCGCGGGTCGCGTTTGCGAAGAGGTAGGTGTTGTACCCATTACCTTGGCAATGCTCGGGGAAATTGTCGCTCACCATAACAACGTTTAATCTCTCCCACTGATAAGCTAAATTCCATTCAAACCTGAGGTGTATCTGACTCGTTCAGACACCGAAAGGTCCTGGTTCCATGCATAGTATTTCGCCTGACACCCTGTGGTTCCGAGCTGTTGCCATGACAGTTTTTCTCGCGAGTGTAGCCGGCAAGGTAAGCGCCCAGCCAGATATCCGTTTTGATCCATTTGACTGGGTCGTCTACCGCCAGATTGGGTCCATCACTTCCATAACCGAAGGGTTTTCTTATGCCTATCTGGGGACGGAATTGGGGGGTATTATCCGTTATGACATCTATGGGAATCGGTTCCCGGAACCAATTACGCCTGCTCAGGGTCTTTCCAGCCATCAAGTAAAAGCTGTGTATTTTGATCGTTACACGGGATATCTCTGGGTAGCAACCCCTACGACCTTGGATTATTCTTACAACCGGGAGGGAGAATGGCACCATGTTCCGTTAAAAGACCTCTCTCTTCCTAAGGGGTCATCTTTGCGTCGCTTAGGGTCTTCAAAAGATTATTTATGGGGTTATACGGGCACGATGTACTATAAGTTAGATCATGTAACGGGGATATTGTTAGGGGTCATGTTAAACCCCGACGAAAAGAACATTGCCTGGAGTAGTGCCCCTTTTGACGAAGGTTGGAGGACTTCAGATTTCTTAAACACATACTCCGTAATGGACGGATGGCTGTTAAATTTAGATGAAATGGTTAGCCCTCAAGGGAAACAGGTTCGAATTACTACCGTCTATGAGGGACAGTTTGGTGACCTTTGGGTGGGGACCGATGATGGGACCTTATTCCATGGTGAGACGCAAATGCGGTCGCTATATCCTTTGGTCGTGGGATTAGGAAATAATGACGTCCAATCTATATTAGGGGGGCAGTATTTTTGGTTAGTAGGCCGCCAGGGTCGGGATACGCGGGGGATTACTCAAGTGGACCTTCGGCGGGACATTTACACTATCTTTGATTTTAATCTAACTCCCAATGCTCGGGCACAATCACTTTACACCATCGAGAAAGTAGGGGATGAGATGTGGTTTGGGGGCGTTGGGCAGATTATTGTCTACGACCTTAAACATGATTTTTGGCGCACCTATGATGAAACCCGTGGCATTCCTAATGGGAATATTCTTTCCTTGAGTCCCGATTCTCAGTCGGTTTGGATTGGATCAACCGCTGGATTGGGACGTCTTGATCGGCGTAATAAACGCCAATTCCCCATGCCCCGGAGTGGGTTCATTAATAACCTTTTTATTTATGATCTTAAGGTCATTGAGGGTACGGTATGGGTTGGGACGGAGTATATGCTATACCTCATTGATCCGTATCGCCAGGTTATCCGAACCTTTAAAAATTTCGGTGACCCCCAGGCTATTCGTGATCGCCTGGATACCTTTTCTGGATTCACAGCGATTGAGCGCATTGGGGAGGAAGTTTACGTTGCAACCTTTCAGGGGATTCTGGTCTACAATTTAACTAGCCGCCGCTGGTCGCTTGCGGTAGACCCATCTATTTACGGTGGCCAAGCAGTCTATAGCCTGCAAAAGGATGGGGATGTTTTGTTCATCGCCCAGGGAAAAGGGTTTACCCGCTATGAATTGGATTCCGGTCAGTCTCGCGCGTACGAATACCCTTTCATCGGGCGTGTGAATGATATGTATATTTCTAATGAAATCCTATGGTTGGGAACTAACCAGGGATTGGTCAAGTTCCATTGGAAAAAGGATCGTTAATAGTGAAAATTTGGTCAACAATAGGGTGGGCATCGCTTCTGGTCTGGCAAGTTGCCATGGCCGATAGAAATCCGGATAAGGAACCTGGGAATATCGACCAATTCTGGTTGAAGGCCTACCCCGTTAAAGCTGCCGCTGAAGATAGCGTTGACCTATTAATTTACCTGGATATTCCCTTCTTCGCATTACAGTTCGTAAAACAGGATACGGGTTTTCATTCCGAATTCATCGCCAGTTTAGCTTTGAAAGACGGTGAAGGATATCAAGTTGGAATGGAGACCTGGCAAAGGGGAGTTGATGCCAGTGAATATGTCCAGACGATGAGTAAGACCCGTTCCATTATCTTTTTTACTTCCTTTTGTGTTCCTTTAGGCAAATACCAGGTGGTTGGAGAAATAATCGATAAAGACACCCACCGCAATGGGATCAAGAAGGTAGATCTGGACCTTTCTACTTATGGTAAGGCCCCATTCATTTTTCCTTTAATCATGTTGGATACTCTTCGTGGATCGTGGGGATTGGGGCAAGATACCATCCCTAATTTCCGCAATGAAATTGAATATATTGTAAAGGGTGTAGACATTTTTGTCAGCGGGTTGGTAAAACCCGGCGATTACAAGCTTGTGCTGGATTTGAAAGATGAAAAGGGTGTGTCTATTTGGACTCGGGAGAATAACTATACAACCAACAACCCCTACCTACGAAAGGTTGTGCATCTTCCGTTAACGTCCGTCAGTGGTTTGCGGGCTTATCTTCAAGTGCAACTGATTCAGGGGAAGAAAAAGCATGCCGAGGAGTTAGAGTTGGTCTTGCGGAAACCGGGGGTTTCAGTTCATATTTACAATCTTGAATCTGCCCTGAGTCAGATGAGGTACATATTAACCGATGAAGAACGTAAGCGCCTTCACAAAGCCAGTCGAAAGGAACGGGAATCCCTATTCTATGAGTTCTGGAAGGAACGCGATCCTACGCCCAATACGACCATTAACGAACTCATGGACCAGTACTATTTACGGGTAAAATACGCCAATGAACATTTTACTACTTTTCAACCAGGATGGGAAACGGACATGGGGATGATTTATATTTTATTTGGAGCCCCGGATGAGATCGAACGATCCTTTATTTCTACCAACCGTAATGCCTATCAGACATGGTACTATTATCGTATTAATCGCAGCTTTACCTTCTTGGATGAAAACGGGTTCGGTGATTACCGTTTAATTACCCCTTATTATAAAGGACGTACGTGGTGAAGCTTGTCCTCTTAACCGGCGATGGAGTCGGGTCGGAGATTGCTGCGGAAGTGAAGAAACTGTTAGCAGTCCTGGGTGAGATTATGCAACAGCCCCTAGAGATCCAAGTGTTCGAAGTGAACGAAGGCCGCTTTTTCGATACAGATATTTTAATCCCCAACGGTGTACTTCGGGAGTGTAAGAAAGCAGATGCCATTTGGGTAGGTCCCCTCTTAGAACGATCCAAGAGTGGCTCCTATTCCGGGGAGCAAGTTCTGAATCGTCTTTTAGAATTCGTACAGTGCACTTTGTACTATCGCCATATCCAGCCCATGCCGGTCCATAGTGTTCTCCCCGAGGAAAAAGAGTTGGATGTTGTCATTTTAGAAAGCCGGACATACGGCAGCTTTAGCTGGAACCAGTTACCAGCTCCGGAATTCAGGGATCGTTACAGTCTTTCCGTTTCTTTCATCGACCACCAGTCCATTCAGGAATTAATTGACTTCGCAAAGGGTCTGATAAAAGAAGGTCGTCGGAGAAAACTCATCCTTTCCCTGCCACCTGAGTACGAACATGCTTCCAGTCCCTGGGGTAAGGTTTATGCTCAGCTGCAGGAGCAGAGCATTCCCTTTCAATTAATGGGTTTGGATAAACTAGCCTTTCACCTTGTACATAATCCTGATGTGCTGGATCTGATCCTTACTGTTCCTCCTTTTGGGAAGTTGCTCTCCCGTCTGGGTGCCGCGTTGGAAGGAGGTTTAGGGATGAGCTACGAATCATATCTTAAGGGAGATGGTCAGTCAGTGCACCACATTTTGCATCCCCCCAGTGTGCGATATGTGGGGAAAAATGCTGCCAATCCCGTAGGCGCTTTCCTGGCAATTGCCGAGGTATTTGAGGGGCGAAATGAAAAACGATTGGCCAACATGATCCGGAAAACGGTGAACGATTCCTTGCGTTCTGAATGGGCCACCAGAGATTTAGGCGGCAGCATGGGTACGGCTGAAGTAGGGGATTATATTTGCGCGAAGCTGGCGGAGCAAATTCAATAACCTTAGATTCGCCCTCAATTTATCCCACAGAAAGGATGGTTTCCCCAGTGATCGAGCGTTTTTCCCACAGCAGTTTATCCAGTTATCAAAAGTGTCCCGCCCAGTTCAAATTTCGGTATGTGGATTGGATTCGAAAACCGGATGAGAGTATTGAAGCTTATATGGGTAAGCGCGTTCACGAGACCATCGAATATCTGTACACAGAAGTGCTCCAAGGGCACGTCCCTCTCCTTGACCGTCTTCTAGATTGGTATTCTGCTAGTTGGTCAGACCAATGGCATGACCGTATCGGTATCGTAAAAAGGAATGTTTCCATCCAGGAATATTTTCGACTTGGTCAACAATGTATTGCCAGGTATTACCGTATGTATTCACCTTTTGGTCAACCCGTTGTGGAGAATGAGTTGGAATTAGTATTTCCCCTGGAAGCGAACCGTGACTATATGATGAAAGGGGTCATTGACCGTTTGGATCACCTAGGGGACGGTTTTTATGAAATTCACGATTATAAAACTGGCGGTCGCGCCATGAGCAACCAACAAGCCGACAAAGATGGGCAATTAGCCCTTTACCATTACGCCCTGTTGCAAACAAGAGAATCGGTGAAAGGTGTCCAACTCGTCTGGCATTTTTTACGTCACGGCATTACTGTTACTTCCTCCCGGACGAAAGCGCAATTAAGTAAGTTGGTGAAACAAATTAAAAGTCGTATCGATGAAATACGGGAGAAGATTCAGAGCCAAGACTCGTTTGATCCCAAGGAATCCGTTTTATGTAACTGGTGCTACTATTGGGAAGAATGTCCTGCCAAGCGAGGGACCAATCCGTTTATTGGTTGACCAAAACGGTAAAAATTGGGCATCAGTGACATTTGTCAATGGAAAAGATATATCCTTGGTAAACCTGTGGTTCGAAAAATGCAAATCCTTAGAACCAGGGGTCACATCTAATAATGATGTTAATGTAATTTTCGACAATGTTTCGTTTTGATCCATTAGACATTGCTGCTTTACAAGAAGCCCTGCAGCCAGATCGGATTGCAGATTTAGATCCCAAAGTCCAGGAACGATTAAAAAAATTATTGGATCGTCTGTCAGGGGATAGCGTGACAGAGGTATTTATTGATGGTGCAGCTGACAGACACAGTCGTACTGCCGGTATTGGGGGAGTGTTCTATCGGAATGGCGAGGAACTGGCTACCTTTTCTGAGCAACTACCAGGTGCCACGAATAACGAGGCGGAGTACCAGGCATTAGTGCACGCCTTAAACTTGGCTTGCCAGTTGAACATCCATGATCTGAAAATTTACTCCGATAGTGAATTAATCGTGCGGCAGATCAACGGGAGTTACAAAGTGAAAAACGAGCGGATGAAACGTTATCATGCCCAGGTTATGAAAATGCTCTCGGAAATGAATTCGTGGAGTATTAAGCACATTCCACGAACTAAAAACAAGGTAGCTGATCGACTAAGCAAGGCTGGTATGGAACAAAACCGTCAAGACCAAAGGAAGTCTAATTCATGAAAGCGTTGATCACTGCAGGGGGCCACGGCACGCGCTTGCGTCCCATTACCCATACCCAAAATAAACACCTCATCCCCATTGCCAATAAACTTATGTTGGCGTATGCTTTAGAGTACGTTCAGGCCAGTGATATTACCGAGGTAGGTATCGTAATTAATGCGGGTGATGAGACAATTCGCGAAACCTTTGGGGACGGTACAGATTATGGCCTTCACCTCACTTATATTCCTCAAGAAGCGCCGTTAGGCCTCGCTCACGTCGTAAAAATTGCCGAACCTTTTATTGGCTCGGAACCTTTTGTCTTTTATTTAGGCGATAACATTCTCGTAGGGGGCATTGCTCAGTTTATCCAGGATTTTAATAAAAATGGTGCCGATTGTCATTTGGTTTTAAGCCGGGTTCCTGACCCTAACCGTTTTGGGGTGGCAGATATCAAGGAAGGGCGGATTCTGAGCATTGAAGAGAAACCAAACCAGCCCAAAAGCGATCTTGCCGTGACGGGGATATATCTTTACACCCCAGTTATTTTTGAAGCGGTGAACAATATCAGACCTTCCACTCGTGGGGAGTTGGAAATCTCCGACGCGCATCAATACCTCCTGGATCACGGTTACACGGTTACTTATTCAGAGATCACCGGCTGGTGGAAGGACACGGGTAAACCCTCTGACCTTTTGGAAGCCAACCGTCTAGTCCTGGATAATCTAAAAGAGGAACGCCAGGCTACTGTGGTGGAGAATTCTACCTTGGCTGGCAGGGTTTCATTAGGGCCAGGCTCACAAGTTATCGATACCAACATCCGTGGGCCAGTGATCATTGGTAAGAATACGCGTTTAGAGCGAGCGTATATTGGGCCCTATACATCGATCGGTGATGATTGTGTCATCCGCAATAGTGAGGTGGAATTTTCCATTATCATGGAACGCTGTAAGATTTTAGATATCCAGAAACGCATTGAGGCTTCTTTATTGGGATCCGATGTCCAAATCCGGCGGAGTGCCCGGAAACCG
>CAZBEL010000050.1:0-8474 GCA_964490885.1 uncultured bacterium | reverse complement strand
ATTGCTTATATCTTTCGCGGTTGGTCTTGTCTGGGCAGGTGAAACGGGTAAATTAGTAGGGACGATCACCGATAAAACCACTGGTGAACCCCTCATGGGCGTTAATGTTATATTAAAAGGGACCACCCTTGGGGCCGCTACTAACGCTAAGGGAACCTACTACATTCTCAACATTCCTGCCGCTGCTTACACCGTTTCCGCCTCATATATTGGATACCGAACCGTCATTGTAACCGACGTGCGCATCAATGCCGATTGGACCACGACATTAGATATCGCCATGGAAATGACGGCTATCGAAGGTGAAGAGGTAACGGTAGAAGCCAAACGACCTGCCATTGTTCGCGATCAGACTGCCACCACAGAAGTCATCGAGGACGAAGACATTGTCAATATGCCAGTGAACTCCTTTGAGGAGATCATGACCAACATGCCCGGCGTCGTGGAAAATAATGCCGACGATTCAGGGATCCACTTTCGCGGGGGCCGCTCGGGGGAAATTTCTTACTTGGTAGATGGCTTCCTGGTAGAAAACACCTTATTCGGCGGCATGGGCATGGATGTGGCAAAAGACGCCATCTCCGAATTAGCCGTCATTACCGGTTCCTTCAATGCCGAATATGGGAAAGCTATGAGCGGTGTTGTAAATATTGTTACCAAGGAAGGCACGCCTAACTACACCTGGGAACTCCGTTCCTCTACGGACCAATTTGGCGGTGCAGCCAATAACTGGGGGACCAACCGTATCTTTGGCAGCTTGGGAGGACCGATCGTCCCGGGTTTTGGAAATACGGCTAATTTTCACGTCTCTGGTGATCTCTACAGATCTAATACATACCTCCGAAAGAACCAACTCCCCTGGAGCGTTTACAAAGCCGGTGAGGACGGGGTTCTGGGAACCGAAGACGACACCTTAGCCTGGGCAGATATCGACCGCGATGGCGTGAAAGAACAACTGAAAAAGGGAGCCTGGGAAACCTCAGGCACTTTCGAAAAAGAGGGACGTCTAACCGCCAAGGTTGTGTTCCGTCCCATTCAAAATGCAAAAGTAACCTTAGGTGGTAACTACTTCGATCAGGAGTACCGTAGTTTTAGCATGAGTTACCGCCAATTCCCTGATCGCAGTTCTTATAACTGGCGTACAACCGTTCACCAATATGTGAAACTGAACTTCTCGATTACTAAAAACCTCTACTTTTCGGTGAAAAGCCAGTGGTACAACCGCCAGGGCTGGACCGGATACAAACCCCTCCTCAATGATAAGCACCAATTATATTCAAAATTAGTCCCTATTCCACAGGATTGGGAAGGGTACCTCCCCTCTACAGTGACTGCTGGCGACACCATAAACTGGTTGAGCTACTACGCCGAACCATTCAAAGACTTAAACGGGGACGGCCAATGGAGTGCCTATGCAGCCGAATACTGGGATGACGCTAATGGAAATGGTGTTTGGGACGAAGGAGAGTACTACCACGACTGGAATGAGGACAGTACCTGGAATATGATAGATTTGGATGGAGATGGACTACCAGACCAAGAACCTTTCTTAGACCTCGACAACAATGCAACTTACAGTTGGGGCGTGGATCCCCGGTTAAGAGAAGGGGATGCCTATGACAATACTTCCAACTACGAATTCTATGGCAGTTACCCCGTAACCAATTTCTACGGTGACACGATCCGAGAAGGATATTCTACCTACCACGATTACCTATGGTATCAGTCCAAATACCAGGAAATTGGGGGTGAACTCACTTGGCAGCTCAACGAGATCCATCAGTTGAAGACCGGATTCGACAAGAAAATGAACGATTTCTCCCGCTTCGAAGGGTATTCTATTGGTGGGGGGCCTTTCGGGAATACCTCCGACCCCTCGTTCATCACTTACAATTTCAAACCCGTTGAGAAATCATTCTTTTTCCAAGACAAAATGGAATTCAAGGACATGGTGGTTAACATGGGCGTCCGCTACGATGAACTCAACCCCAAGAGTCCTTATGCCGATCCCAAACGGAAATTGCTCTACTACTACGATGGACAATCCTACACACCAGATCAGATTAACCAGATCCCAACTGACGATTTCAATCAGGTCCAGTGGGGCTACGCCGCTGAGGATGAGTTTGGAAATTACCTGACCAATCCTGACGGAAGTTATCAGTTTGAACCTGCCAAAATGGCCACGGTAAAATCCCAGTGGAGTCCCAGATTAGGAATCGGGTATCCGGTGACGGACAAGATGGCATTCCACTTCTCTTACGGCCATTTCTTCGATTATCCTGAACTGGTGAACATGTATGATTATACCAATACGAACGGGGCCTCTGGTGTCCCACCCGGATTGAACATCGAGGGCCTTAACTTCGGGAACGGATATTACCCCTTCCCCTTTAATACGGCCGATTGGTATATCCCGGAAGTAGGTAGTCCCAACATCAAACCAGAACATACCGTCCAATACGAGTTTGGCCTGCGAATGCAATTAGCCACGGACTACGTTTTGAACTTTACCCTCTATTACAAAGACATCTACGATTACATTGCGGCCATTATCTATGACGCTGACCCAGCCCAATATGCCGTCTACGAAAACATCGACTATGCCAATGCAAAGGGATTTGAGTTGGGAATTAGAAAACGGTTCTCGCGCAATTTAGGGTGGTATTTCAACTACTCCCTCTCCCGGGCTGAAGGTAGCGCCCCCAACGAGTCCTTCCACTGGGACGTGGCTTATTTAGCCTCGGTGTACGGTTGGCACGATTATGCCCGGACATTCACTATGTCCTGGGACCAGACACATACCATTAATTTCGGACTTGATTACCGGAATCCACGAGGTTTTGGCGCGAATATTATCGGCACTTATGGAAGCGGCTTTCCTTACACTCCCACCGATGCCCGGGGTCGACCCATCGACGAACAATATTCCGGCCGCATGCCCTCCACACTCTACGTCGACCTGAAAACCTTCTACAACCTGCCAATTAAGGTCGTTAACATGCGGCTATACGTGGACGTCTTTAATCTTTTAAACAAGAAGAATGTGGAGCGGGTCTTCGGCACTACGGGAAAGCCGGACGAAACCCTTAATCCCAATACCTCGCCCATGTGGCTCTGGCGACCTTACTTCTGGTCAGAACCTAGGCATATTGAACTGGGCATTAGCATAGGAATGTGATCATGAAAAAGATAGCTTTCGTCCTGCCAATTTTGTTCTCGAGTTTTCTCCTCGCAGGCGATACCCCCTCCCTGCAAAAAGCCGATTATTACGACTTTATCGTCGCGCCGGCCAAGGGCCGGATTCCCGAGCGGCTGCAAAAAACAACCAGCTACAGCGATCGTAAACGTAGCGTCTTGGACAAGGGGAACATGGTCCTCCGTCTCTCCAATGCGGCTATTTATGGGTATGACCGTTGGGGCCTGAACCATGAATTCCCCGCGGGGAGCATGCGAAAAGACGGTTGCTGTACCTATTACTGGACCCAAGCCCCCATGGTAGGGGCTCTCATCAATGGTCTCCCTTCCGTCTCTGTGGGCGTTCGCGGCACTATGCGCGATCACGAAGAGGAATTTGAACCGCTCCCCGGGTACGATTCTGGCATCTACGACACCGAGGATAATATTGGTATCGCCTTCAGTGACAAACCCGAATCCTGGCCGGATTACTGGCCCATCGAGGAAGATCCTACCGGGACATTCATGTCTGTGATCACCAATGCTGACGGAAGCAAGGACACCCTCTATTTCCCCGGCGTGGAACCAGAATTAGGACCTGATGGATTCCCCGACGCCCCTTGCGGTCTTGGTGTCCAGGCTGACCGGGAAGCTTACTTTGTTGTTACAGACAATGATCCTTTAGAAGGCAATACCTTCGAGAGCAATACAGGTGTAGGACCCCTTAACGTACGCATCGATGTTTGGATTTTGAACTATGCCAGCACTTTTGGAAACGATGGGCTTATCTTCATTCAGAAGATGACCAATGTGGGTAAAGACACCCTTAAAGACCTTTACATTGGCATTGCTGGTGACCCGGATACACCCGAACAAGGTGGCCAGGAATGGACCGACGACCTGGCCATGCTCATCACTGAAAATGATCCTCACATCGCGGAAAAATTAGCCGACACTACCGACTCATACCTGTTAAGTAATTTTGCCCTGGTGTGGGATTCTGACGATAAATCTGAGGGTTTCAAGTCTTCAGGTATTGGTTGGATTGGATTGAAATTCTTAGAATGCACCAAGTATAACAGCGATGGCACCGATTCCTCTTACAATGTGTCCGCTTTTTACACGTTTGAATACAGCCAGGATGCCCAGAATGATGCCCAGGCGTATAATGAGCAACTATTAGCGGGTATTCAAACACCCCATAACATCAACCCGTATCCCGGGGACGTCTTTCAAAAACCGTATTCTTACGGACCGGACATTACTTGGGTAGTTGCCTCCGGTCCCATGGACGTGGCCCCTGGTGAACAAGTTACCTTCACATTTGCTGATTTCATGGGGATTAATGAACTTGATCTGATCCGTAATGCCAAGTTGTTTCAATCGTTGTATAATAACAATTGCGCAACGCCACGTCCTCCTGACCCACCGTTTGTGCGTGCTGTGGCGGAGGAAGGCCGCGTTACCCTCTTCTGGGATGACCGCAGCGAATATTCTATCGATCCGGTCACCGGGACAAATATGTTCCAGGGATATCGAGTTTACCGTAGTCTCGACCGGGGTAATTCCTGGGGACAAGTCATCACCGATTTGAATGGTGATCCAACGGATGTATACCAACCATTAGCCATTTATGACCTCATCGATAACATCAGCGGCGCTTATGCCATGACTGATCCCCTCATCTATTACAATCTTGGCACCGAAAGTGGCTTGAAATACTCCTACATTGACGAGAATGTCGTGAACGGTTACGAATACTGGTATGCGGTGACCGCCTACGATGGTCCCGACACTTGGGCGGGTGCACCTGTAGATCCATTAGAAAATTCTAAGGCCAAGAACGCCTTTATCGAGGGTGACAACACCGTTGCAGTCATTCCCATGAGCCGCCCTGCCGGTTACGATGCGGGGACTTTTACCATCACCCACACAGCCGGGGAGTCCGACGCCACTTTAAAAGCAGTCGCTGCCGATCCTTTCGCTTATGAATTCTTAGGTGACAGTCTCTCTCCAACGGATTTTGTGAGCAAAGGCCATGAATACGAAGTCACCATCGACACGACCATGATCGGGGACAGTGTTGTCACGTACTGGCAAATGACCGACCTGACCACTGGAACCGTTGTCGTGGATCAGGAAACCGATGTTACTTCGGGAAGTTTGCTCCATGTGGTGGACGGCTTCATCCCCCTCTTTGAAAACGCTAGTTGGACTGTAGAAAGTTTTGACTCGGCAAAAGTCATTGCAGATACAGACACGAGCACTACCCTTTATTTTGGAGGTCTCAACCCCAATTCCAACGATGGAACTTGGACCGGTTTCATTGAGAATTTACCGGTCAACCCCCCTTCTGGTCGTCCAGATATAGAACGATTACAAAGGGACCTGGAATTTCGCTTTACAGCTAATGGTTCCATGGGTTTGTATTTCAACGCCAATTTGACCATCCAGGATACGATCTTACTCCCCTTTGAACTCTGGTCAGCAGAGGAAAACCGCCAGATCAACTGCGCGATTTATATGGTAGCCGGTACCAAACCCATTTACAGTCTCGCCGAGGGAAGTACGAATAGTTACGTATTTACCAAAAATATATTCATCATGCCTATTTATGAGGATTACACAAACGATGTTTCATACTTTACCTCCTTCGATTATGCCAATGACGCTCATAAGTTAGGATGGATGCTACAATTTAATCGGCAGTTAACCCAATTCGAAGTGGGGAACATTTTTCAGGTATTCTTCCCCAATCCACTCCGGGCCGGCATCGATGTTTACCGGATTACCACCACAGCAGACGACTACACAGTTGAGTCCGGTGATTTAGAACAAATATTAGTAGTTCCCAATCCTTACAAGGTTACATCGGCTTATGAACATATCGCCTTTATCAGGGAACTTCAATTCACCCGACTTCCCGAAAACTGCATGATCCGGATTTACAACACCGCCGGGGAGTTGGTTCAAATCTTAAAACATGATAAAGACAGCCCTGGATATCGTGGTCCCAGTATTGAGGCCTGGGACTTACGAACGTACAATAACCAGGAAGTGGCCTTCGGGGTCTATATCTTCCATGTAGTGGCGGGAGGGTTGAAAAACGGCCAAGAGTACATTGGCAAATTTGCCGTTATTAAATAAGTCATGGTCATTCCCACCACACATCAATTCACCTTAGAGGGAAATAAAAGCATACGATTCCCTCATCGCAAATGCGCAACCATTTTGAGAAAGGGTAAGCACGTGAAAAATATTATCCTCACCATTGTCTTTCTGGGAAGTGTCCTTCAGGCGCAGTTCGATAACGCTGGCACTTCGGCAGCCAACTTTTTAAAAATCGGTGTGGGGGGTCGCGGTGAGGGCCTGGCCGGCGCCTACACGGCTCAGGTCCAAGATGCCTCTGCCCTCTATTGGAACCCCGCCGGCATTGCCTACGCAACCCAGATCCAGATCCTCTTCTCCCAGAACCGCTGGATCGCAGACATGGATCATAGCTTCTTTGGTAGCATCATACCCCTGGGGAAATTAGGAAATCTGGGACTGAGTTTTACTTATTTGAATATGGGGGAAATGGTGAAAACAACCGAGCTCTCTCCCACTGGCGAAGGCTCTTTCCGGGCCAGTGACTTCGCCCTGGGTGTAGGCTACGGTAAGAAAATCAGCGACCATTTCGCTGTTGGGTTACACGCCAAAGTCATCCGGGAAAGCATTTCCTTTTCCTCCGCCACAGCTCTGGCAATCGATGCCGGGTCCCAGTACAGCTCTAGTTTCATGGGCCTGCGTATTGGTATGGCCATCACTAATTTTGGCACCAAAATGCGTCTGTACGGCTCTGACCAACAGGTGGATATTGATGCCTACGAAGACCTGCATGCTAATCCAGATGTTGTGGCCCGCCTGCAAACGGAGGACTGGTCTTTACCCATGTCCTTCCGGTTAGGTCTCTCAATAAAGCCGGTAGCCTACAAAATGACCGAAACCACGCTGAGTTTCGACTACTACGATCCTCGCGATCTCAACCCCATTTACGCCTTAGGGGCCGAAGTGAAAGTTTTAAAGGGATTATTCTTGCGCATAGGCAGCCAATACAAATACCTACGTTTCAGTGAATCATTAGACGATGAAACTACTAGTTTCGATTTAGGTAAACTCATTGAATCGAACAAAGACCATGGTTACGTTTCCACGACAGCCTACGGGTTTGGTATCTCCTCGGAACTCTTTCCGCTCATTCCCTACAAATTCCAAATCGATTACTCCGTATCTGACATGGGACTCTTAGGTTTGGTGAAACGTATGACTGTGTCTCTCACCCTATAATCGATTAGGGTTCATTACCTTCCCATTATTTGTATCTTACAAATTATATCTATTCCCTCGTGAGTCCCAGGACAAAAGCTTTGTCTCTATTTTCTTAGTGTAGAACAATACCTACCCATAAAATAGTTGACCTAAATTCCCTTTATGGTTGAATCAGCCAAATCAGTGTCAGCCCTATTTGACCGCTATCAAAAGGAAGTCCCCAATCCAAACTTCCTTTTGGAGACAGCGACAACATTAGCTGAGTCCACAACAGAGGCTAAAAAAATCCACTCATTCCTAGAATTAGGCCACCTGCCCACAGTGAATCAAGCAATTGTAGAATCCCAGAAAATCACCGAGTGGTTTACAATAATACACACTTTGATAAAACAATCCCATTTCACTGTTGGGCATATGCTTCGCCAGCGCGCCAAACGCTACCGCAACAAACCTGCCCTTCAAGTCATCCGTGGACATACCCTCTATCCTGTATTCTACCATACCCTCTGGCAAAAAATCCAAGCAATAGGGACGGCACTATCGCACTTACTACATAAAGGTACGGGACCAATAGTCGTTGGTATCTTTACTCCCAACGGCTTGCGCGGCGCTCTGGTGGATCTGGCCTGCCTCACGTATCAGGTCCCGGTTATTCCCATCCCCGTTAACATTACTGTGGAACATTTAGCTTACATCCTTCAGCAAGAACAAATCACCCATTTATTTGTGGGGGGAAGTACACCTAAAAGACTCTTACACGAGTTACCGTTCCGCGATCCTAATATGGTTTTTATTCATTTGGATGAAACTCCCAAGGATCAGGAACAACATTGGGGGTGGAAACAATTCTTACGTCATCGGGGAACCCTCCCCGTACTTCCAAAAGAAGCGCTGAGAAATCAAAGCCTGGATCAAATAATCTCGGTGATGTACACGTCCGGCACAACTGACCAACCAACTGGAATCACCTTTACCCAAGAGAATTTAAT
>CAZBEL010000049.1:0-8602 GCA_964490885.1 uncultured bacterium | reverse complement strand
ACAAGATCAACGCCGCCCTTGTGCTAGGGAATCTTGCGGGGGATGGTGATTTAGTCATCGCCGCTCCATGTGACGATGGCCACCTTTACATCATTGGGTCTGACGGAACGGCCATTAAGCAAATTAGCACCGGTGCTTTTATTCGCGGCGCCCCGGCCCTGCAGGATGTGAATGGGGACGGTTATCCGGAAATTTTCTTTGGGGGGTACGATAAGAACCTGCATGCCTACGATCTTGCCGCCGATCAATACCTCCCGGGGTGGCCCATCTCTCTGGGACAGAATATCTCCTCTGCTCCGGCCCTGGCGGATTTGGATAACGATGGGGAAGTGGAGGTCGTTTGCGCCCACTTTGGCCGTCGGATCGTGGCTTACCACCTGGATGGGACCTCGGTGAATAACTTTCCCCTGGTCACTTCCGGTGCCGTGGAAGCTTCGCCGGCGATCGTAGACTTAGACAACGACGGTGATTTTGAAATCTTGGTGGGCACTTCCCTGGGATTGGAAGTGAAAGATGTAAAAACGGATAAGGGCTCCCTCCCATCGTGGAAGGTCTACCGGGGGAGCTGGAAACGCACCGGCGTCTACGAAGATGCCCTCACCAGGGTAGATCCCCAGACGGCTGAAGCCTCCTTACCCACGGCCTTCAAATTAAGTAATAACTATCCTAATCCATTCAACCCGGTTACCCAAATCCGGTATGAAATCCCCACTATGACCACGGTTCGGTTTACCATTTACAACGTCCTTGGTGCGGTCGTTTTGAACAGCACCCGGGAAGTCACCCCCGGGCGTTACACGTACATCTGGGAAGGGAGAGACCAGTTTGGCCAATCGGTACCTACAGGGGTGTATTTTTTCCGAATGGAGACCCTGGAGGGTTCCTTTAGCGCAACCCGAAAACTGGTGTTGTTGAAATAGAAAATTTGACTTTATTCCCAGGGAGCGTACATTCAGGTGTTGTTTTGTGGAGTAAATAATGCAGAAAAAGACTTTCCTACTCATTTTCCTGATTAGTGGTTTAATCACGGGGACGGCCAAAGCTATGGACTGTCCCGCGGACACGGCCTACCATATTGACCTGCGGACCCTTTTACCGGACGGTTCACCCAACCCCACCTATGGCCAGCTCATTCCCACCGGCTTGTGCGGGTGCGTTGATTTTAATCTCCAGTTGTCAGGGACTGATTCTACCCTTACCCTCACCTTACTTATGGTGGATAACGAGCCCATCCGCGGTGTGGAACTGGACCTCTACAACGATGCAGGGGCATTACTCAGTTTTGCTGACGGAGGCTACGTCACTAAAGGGGCCAAGTTGGAGAATGTTACCGATGAAAATGGCGTTCCCAAGACAATGACCTTATTAGCCAACGAAATTGGCGATCATGTAAAAGTAATGGCCTACAGCACTTCCCGGGCACGGACTGCCGGGGATGGCACCGAAGGAGAACTCCTCTCCGTCACCTACATGCTACCGAGTGGGCATGACGCCCTTCCGGCCACCGTTTCCTTCGGGATCGGGCTTCTCAACCTCCCTGGCACCTCTATGGATCCTCAATTATTGAACGTGGCCTGCGGCTACCCCGATACCAGCAATATGGTCGCCCTGAGTAC
Organism: uncultured bacterium; assembly: GCA_964490885.1. Classification (GTDB taxonomy): domain Bacteria; phylum Fidelibacterota; class Marinisomatia; order Marinisomatales; family TCS56; genus CAZBEL01. Next base: position 6,986 of record CAZBEL010000049.1, on the reverse strand, counting down.
CGATTACCTCGGCCTGGACGAAGCCGAAGGGCTCCCCACCAGTTACTCCCTGGGACGTAATTATCCCAATCCTTTCAATCCCACGACACGCATCAGTTTCGATCTGCCAGAGAACATCCACGCCACACTGACCATCTACAACTTGTTAGGACAAGAAGTGGTCTCTTTAGTGAACCGCACCATGAACGCCGGTCATTACACCGTGGAATGGAACGGACGGGACTGGAACGGTCAGCCAGTGGCTTCCGGGATTTATTTCTATGAACTACGCGCCGGGGACTATATCGCCCGAGAGAAAATGATTCTTTTGCGTTAGATTCATCTGTTTCAACAAGCCAAGGTGTGTTTATATTCCCCTGTCTTAATTGGACAGGGGAATTTTTTATGCCACCATTCAAACTCCGGTTAGTCCTCTGGTTGCTACCCCTCTTGCTCCTGGGGCAGGAACCGTATTACAACACCGAGCAAATTGAAGAAGAGTGGCAGGATTATACCCGGTTCCAAAAACAAGAATTACTCTCGTTTTGCAATTTTCTCATTACCGAAGGCTTTTATGAACGTGCCCTATTAGGGTTATTCCAGTATCTGTATAGGTATCCCGGAGATAGCCTGGAACCAGTCATCTATTACCATATCGCGCGCAGTTACGAGTTAGGGGAGAATCCCGCTTTGGCCCAGCGGTATTACCGCCGGGTCATGCAGGTGGTGGACTCCACTTCTTTTGTGTATCAAGCCGCCGCCTACCGGGACCTGAGTCTTCAGCTGAAAAGGGGGGCTTACGACGATGTACTCCAGCAAACCGAGCTTACGGAGGATCCCTACGAACTGGTATTTCGGGGCTATGCTTTTTTTCATCAGTTAAATTGGAAAGGGGCCCGTCAATCCTTCTTGGCCGCCGAGGAGCGTTTCGACCATCCTCACTACTCCGAACTGCTAGCACCCCTCTTTCAGGCCGTGGACAACGCCGCCCAAGTGCCCCTACGGAACCGGTTACTATCTTTCCTAACTGCCCTGGTTCCCGGGGGAGGACACGCCTACTTAGGGGAGTGGGATTCGGCCGTGGGTTCGTTTCTCTCCGTTAGTACACTCTCAATCGGCATGGCCGCGATCCCAGCCCTCACCCAATCAGGCGATATGACCTACCTAGACGTGTACCAACAGACCTATCCCGCCACCACGGAGGTGATAACTTCCAATGGACAGATTCAGGCGCCCCGCCATTCTCCCCTTCCTGCTAAAGTGCAATTGAAGAAAAATCGCCGGACCTTTTTATATCCCACGCTCACGTTTGCCCTGAGTATTTATGCCGGGAGCATCTGGAAGACGGTGGCGGAAGTGGATGAAGCTAACCTAAAGCGCGTACAGGTATACGTGGATCAGGTGACCAAAGAACTCCCTGTAGACCAGTTCCTGGATTTCCCGGAACCAGAAATTGCGGTGAAATAATCAATCCTGATCCAATCAATATGCGGGGGACCGGTTTATTGTACCAAACGGAACGATATCTCGGGGTGAGAAAACACCAGCTTCACGAAATGATTGAAGGGGGAGTTTATTCTCGGTTTTTACCTTGCCTTGGGAAAAAGCGGTGGTCTAAATTCGGGGCCTATAATTCATCAAAACACTCATGTATCGCGACTTCGGCACAGTTTTTTTGTACCTATTAATAGGGGTTGTCTTCGTCTATGTCCCCTTATTAATCCAACGGCTGGTAGCCCCCTCCAGGCCCACGCCAGAAAAGCTTGCTACCTACGAATGCGGTGAAGTGAGTGAAGGACCCGCTTGGGTTCAATTTAATATTCGTTTCTATGTGGTGGCCCTTATCTTTTTGATCTTCGATGTGGAAGTGGTCTTTCTATTCCCCTGGGCCGTGGTTTTCAAGGATCTGGGTCTCTTGGCGCTGGTGGAAATGGGAATCTTTCTGGTGATTTTGATTGTAGGCCTGGCTTACGTGTGGAAAAAGTCTGACTTGGATTGGGTTAAGTGGCGGCTGAAGTACGGACGTGGACGGTATCGTCGCCTAGTGGCTGAAGAAGAAGGGAGCCTGGATTAAATGGGTGTTCTGGAGCATCAATTCAAAGATAACATCGTGGTGGCCAGCCTGGATAAACTGCTCAGCTGGGCCCGGTCCACCTCCCCCTGGTATTTTCAGTTTGGGCTGGCCTGTTGCGCCATTGAGATGATGGCCACCGCTGCCAGTCGCCACGACCTGGAACGCATCGGCATGATGCCCCGGTCTTCACCCCGCCAGGCTGACGTCATGATCGTCTCCGGCACGGTCACCATGAAAATGGCCCTGCGCATCAAACGCCTTTACGAACAGATGGCCAATCCTAAATACGTTATCGCCATGGGGAGTTGTGCCACCAGCGGTGGTCCCTACTGGCAGTACGGTTACCACGTGCTGAAAGGCGTGGACTTAATTGTCCCCGTGGATGTTTACGTGCCCGGTTGCCCCCCACGCCCGGAAGCCCTTTTAGAAGGACTCCTCTCCCTACAAGAAAAGATTAGACAGGAACGCACTCTCACCAAGAAATCAGCATGACCCTGGAAGAAATTCGCACGTTAATAACCGGCCAGTTCCCCGAGGCGGTGGAAATCCAAGATCCCATGCCCGAGGATCACCTACCTCTCAAGCCGGAACAGTGGTTGGAAGTCGCGACCTTTTTACGGGAAAATCCCGATACTAGATTTGATTCCCTACAGTGTGTCACCGGCGTGGATCTGGGACCGGAAGCGCCCTTGCAGGTGCGTTACAATCTCCATTCAATGGAGCGGGGACATTTGCTGGAGGTGCGCATTACCCTTCCCCGGGAGAAGCCCGAGGTTCCTTCCATTGAGCAAGTGTGGCGCATCGGTGATTGGTTCGAGCGTGAGACCTACGATCTTTACGGCATCATGTTTACCGGGCATCGTGATCTGCGACGGATTTTGCTCCCAGAAGACTGGGAAGGCTGGCCATTACGCAAGGACTATGAGATGCCGGAAACTTATCATGGAATTATCGTCCCCAAGGTGAAAGAAGGATGGGAGTAGTCCACGGCGACCAGATGGTCCTGAATATTGGACCGCAACATCCCAGCACACACGGTGTCTTACGCCTGAAGGTCAAGACCGATGGCGAGATCATTTCGGAGATCACCCCTTACATTGGGTACCTGCACCGCTGCTTTGAAAAACACTGTGAAAACGTGACCTACGAACAGGTCATCCCCTTTACCGATCGCTGTGACTACCTGGGTTCCATGAACAATAACTTTGGTTATGCGGTGGCCATGGAGACGTTAATGGGGATCGAAGTACCAGAGAAGGTGGAATACATTCGCGTCATCGTGGCGGAGTTGAACCGTATCGCCAGTCACCTTTTGGCGTTAGGAACCTATGGACTGGACGTGGGTGCCTTCACGCCCTTCCTCTACATGTTCCGGGATCGGGAGCGGATTCTGGACCTATTTGAGATGCTCTGCGGGGCGCGACTCCTGTACAATTATATCTGGGTGGGCGGCGTTTCCCACGATTTGCCCGTGGGATTCGTAGAGTCCACCTACGAGTTCCTGGATTATTTTCAACCTAAGATTAAAGAGTATAACGATATCCTCACCTACAACAAGATTTTCATCGAGCGCACGGCAGATGTGGGCGTCCTGCCATCGGATGTGGCCATCAGTTACGGCGTCACAGGCCCCAATTTGCGTGGCTCGGGTGTTCGCTGGGATTTGCGCAAGGATGATCCTTATTCCATCTATGACCGGTTCGAGTTTGACATCCCCATCGGGGTGGGAGCCATGGGTTCGGTGGGAGACTGTTGGGATCGGTATTATGTGCGCATGCGAGAGATGGAAGAAAGCGCCAAGATCATCCGTCAGGCCTTGAACCAGATGCCCAAGGAGGGGGATGTCCATGCTGCATTGCCCAGGAAGATCCGCCCACCGAAAGGGTCGGTCTATCGCCGGACGGAATCACCCCGGGGTGATTTGGGTTATTACATCATTAGTGACGGCTCACCCAAACCGTTCCGCTTGAAGATGCGTTCCCCGGCTTTTACCGCCTTGAGTGTCTTAAGCGAGATTGCCCAGGGGTGGATGCTGGCCGATATTATCGCCATATTAGGTAGCCTGGATATTGTGTTGGGAGAGATTGATCGATGACCGTCGACAACCTTATCCAATGGTTCCAGTCCTTCTGGCCCGGTGCCTGGGCCGGGCCTTTCCTGTTGGCGGTGATCATCACCTCCATTCCCATTTTCGTTCTCATGGCCGTGAATGCCCTCGTGGCAGTTTATGCCGAGCGGAAATTTTCGGCATTCATGCAGGATCGTCTGGGACCCATGGGACAGGGAGCGGGATTACACGCTGGGAAATGGGGCATGCTCCAGACGGTTGCTGATGCGTTGAAGTTGATATTAAAGGAAGATATCATTCCGACTTCCGCCGATCGGAAGTTGTTCATCTTAGCACCCTTTGTCCTGTTTATTGCAGCGTTCCTGGCTTTTGCCGCTCTGCCTTTTAGTTCCAATATCATCGTTGCCGATATGAATATCGGGTTGTTGTATCTAGTAGCAGTGGGTTCTTTGAGTGTGGTTGGTATTATTCTGGCGGGGTGGGCCTCGAATAATAAATGGTCCCTCTATGGCGCCATGCGTTCCGTAGCCCAGATTGTGAGTTACGAAATCCCCGCGGCCATGTCCCTCATTGCCGTGGTCATGCTCACCAGCACCACCAGCATGCAAGGGATTGTTCACTATCAATCGGGAACGGTGTGGAAATTCCTTCCTAACTGGACGTTGTTTAACAACCCATTCACCTTTTTAGCGTTCTTTGTTTATTACATCAGCAGCGTGGCGGAGGTCAATCGTACACCGTTTGACATTCCCGAAGCCGAGTCGGAGTTAGTGGCTGGTTTCCACACGGAATACTCGGGCATGCGTTGGGCCTTTTTCTTCCTGAGTGAATACGCCAACATGTTCGTGGTGTGCGCCATTGCTGTTACGGTCTTTTTAGGGGGGTGGCTAAGTCCCATACCCGGTCTTTTGAACTCTCCCGGTTGGGGTCTGGTGTGGTTCTTTGGTAAAGTGATTGTCCTCATGTTCATCATGATCTGGTTCCGCTGGACGTTCCCCCGCCTGCGGGTGGACCAACTCATGAATATCTCCTGGAAAGTGTTACTCCCCATTGCTTTCCTGAATATTTTTGGCGTGGGTATCTGGCATTTGGTGGCAGGCTGATGGGACGGTATTTCGCGAACATTTGGGAAACTATTACTACCCTCTTGGTGGGCTTGGGGGTCACCTGGCGACATCTTTACCATAGCCGGAAGGGTATCGTCACTCTGCAATATCCCGTGGAACGCTGGCCTCGTCCCGAGCGGAAAATCGGGTTTGACCATTCTAAATACAATGTGATCCGCTCCCGGTTGCATGTGGATATCGACGACTGCATCGGTTGCTTGAAATGCCAGCGGGCCTGTCCCGTGAGTTGCATCAAGATCGAGACGGTGAAGGCACCCGTGCGCGGGGAAGATATCCCCGAGATTCGTCATGTAGGTGTTACCTCTAATGGGACAAAAAAAGCCCTCTTAGTTACCCGCTTCGATATCGACATGAGTGAGTGTTGTTACTGCAACCTGTGCACCTATCCTTGCCCGGAGGATTGCATCTACATGACCGGAGGGCCCAACTCGCGCAAACACCCCATTGAGTATGAGTTCTCGGAAATCGTGCGTAGTAACCTTATTTATCAATTTGCCAAGGAAGTTTCTCCTGAATTCCTGGAGCAAATCGCACCACCAAAAAAACCAGCAGTGAAACATGGCTGAGGTAGTTTTCTGGTTCATCGTTTTGCTGACGCTATCTTCGGCCGTCATGGTGGTTCACAGTCAAAATCTGGTTTACTCGGCCATTGCCCTCCTGTTTACGTTTTTAGGCGTCGCAGGTTTGTACATTTTCCTCTGGGCTGATTTTTTAGCGGCCGTGCAGGTTTTAATCTACATTGGTGGCATTTTGGTTTTGATCATCTTCGGGATTATGCTCACCAATCGCATCACTTCCGTCACTATCTCTCACACCAGCGTGCAACGAAGTTTGGGTGGGATCATCGTGCTGGGAGTCTTTGTCCTCTTAGGGTTGGTAATTACCCGGACGCCCTGGTTGCAGCAGGCGAGCGAAGCCCCGGAGAGTACCATCGCCGCCATTGGTAACCTCCTTATGATGGATTATCTCCTGCCTTTTGAGGTGGCTTCCCTATTGTTGTTAGGCGCCCTCATCGGGGCGGCCATGCTTTCCCGGCGGAGGAATACATGAACGATTTGCAGGTCTATCTCTTCGTAGCGGCTGCCCTTTTCTCCCTGGGATTGTACGGGGTCATCACCCGCCGGAACGGGGTAGCGGTGCTCATGGGGATCGAACTCATTTTGAACTCGGCCAATATCAATTTCCTAGCGTTTAGTCGCTTTGGCGGCTTGAATCTCACCGGACATATCTTCGCTATTTTCGTCATTATTATGGCTGCTGCGGAAGCGGCCGTTGCGCTGGCGATTATTATCAACCTCTACAACAATTTCCGCACGATTAACGTGGATCAGGCTCACGAGTTGCGACAATGACCGATAACATTATCATCCAATACGCCTTAGCCATCCTGTTTTTACCTTTGTTGGCTTTCGTTATCCAGATCTTCGTGGGGAAACGCCTCCCCCGGCAAGGTGATTGGGTCTCCATTGGTGCAGTTCTCCTGACCCTGGTACTTTCCATTACCCTGTTCGTGATGATGATCTGGACCTACGATCCGGCCTTTGAGGAAGAGGTCTCCGCCGTTTGGTTCGACCTGGGTGTTTTTAAAGTGGAATTGGGCTTCCTCATCGATAATATCACCATTATCATGCTGTTGGTAGTAGCCCTCATTTCTACGATGAGTCATATCTACTCCATTAAGTATATGGAAGGGGATATCCGCTATTCCCGTTACTACGCCTACCTGAGTTTTTTCACT
>CAZBEL010000048.1:0-8806 GCA_964490885.1 uncultured bacterium | reverse complement strand
GAAGTGGAAACCATCTCAGCACATTATTATCACCACAACACTGTACCCGAAACCTGGCCTCAAGACCATATCCCCCTTTTCGAAGATGATCCGTCCACCTTGAGCTCCTTGACACCGGCCGTTTTGGTGGACGCTCGCATGTACAAACAGTATGACCAGGATTACCGTCCCTGGGCACCCTTGGTGATAGGTTTAGGACCGGGATTCGTGGCTGGAGATAACTGCCATGCAGCAGTGGAAACCATGCGTGGCCACGATCTGGGACGTATCATTTGGAAAGGTCCAACTCAAGCCAATACAGGCATACCAGGCAACATCCAGGGCGAGTCCATTCGCCGAGTCGTTCGGGCACCCTGCGAAGGAACTTTGGAATGGCGGGTAAACTTCGGAGACGTGATAAACCAGGGACAAACCCTTGGAACCGTAAACGGCACTGTCAAAATCCAGGCTCCGTTAGCCGGTTTAGTTCGGGGACTGATCCATCCCCAGGTTCCCCTTCAACCAGGTCTAAAGATCGCCGATATTGATCCCCGCGGGGCAGGCGTTGACTATCACCGTCTCTCCGATAAAGCCCAGGCTGTAGGCCGGGCGGTGCTAGAAACAATCTTAATCTTTCAATCCTCCAGAGAGACCCATAGATTAAAGGCTGGAAGCTAACCGCAGTAGATACCGCGATATGGAACGACAAGTTTACCAGGCGCTAATCGAATACAACTTTTCCCGTCCGGCCGCCCTGTGCTCCATCCTGAATTGGAAGGGGTCGGTCCCGCGCAAGGATTACCCCCTCATGCTGGTACAGGCCAACGGATACATTCAGGGAACCATTGGTGGCGGGAATATGGAGCGGGAAGTGATTCAGTTGGCCCAAACCGTCATTGCGAGCGGGAAACCGATCCTCAAACGCTTCGATTTTACTGGTCAAGATACCAAATCTGATAGTGGTCTGTGTGGTGGTGTATTACACGTACTCATCGAACCCTACAGCCCCACGGAACAGGCTTTCTGGCAGAAGGTCAACTTTCAACGGGAGGTTTTGCTCCTCACCACTTGCAACACAGCCACGATGAGTGTCCAACGTCGAATTATCACCGAAAATGCTATCCCCGAGAATCTGCCTCCTCAGGTACAAAAACTCGTCCAAACAGTCCGGGAATCGGGTGAATCCCGATCCCAATTGAGGGGTAAAGAACTAGTGTTGGTAAAGGTTCTCACACCTCCGGCGCTGCTGCATATCTTCGGAGCCGGGCACGTGGGCCAGGCTGTTGCCGACCTGGCACATTTCGTGGATCTGGATGTGGCCATCTACGATGACCGGGATTCCCTTTTAAATGGGGAACGCTTCCCCCATGCTTTAAGCCTTACAAGTACCTCCTTGGAAAAACTGCCAGAAGAAGTACACGTCAATCCGTGGGAACTCGTATTGGTAGCCACCCGTGGACATCAATACGACCTGAAACTGTTACGGTGGCTGCTGAAGACACCACCGGCCTGGATCGGGTTGGTGAGTAGTCAGCGCAAGTGGAAAATTTTGCGCCAGGCACTCCTTCAGGAAGGAACACCTGAGAAGGTTGTCTCCCGTGTTGAGGCCCCAGTGGGAGTGAACATCCATGCAGAAACCGTCCCGGAAATCGCCGTGAGTATTTTAGGCTCAATCATCCGGTTCTTAAATGCATCATCGAAGTAACGAGGCCAAACAAACCCGCTCTAACTTAAAAAACTAAAAATACCTCTGAACGGGGATCTTCTTACTCTATCCGGCTCCCTTTGCTACCCGCTCGTTCCAGGTTTCTTCCTGGGGTGCGGAACGTTTCTCCACCATAGTAATACATCCTGGTACGGGACAAACCAGGTGACATAGGTTACAACCGATACACTCCTCCTCATCAACAAAAGGTACATGTTCCGGAAGTTTGTGATGTTGCTCCTTATGTTCCACCCCTGGACCCACTTCCAGGCGTGGGTTGACCCCATGATCCGCAGGTCCGTGGTAGGCCCAGCAGAGCCCCTGCCGGGTATGGATACACTGATGGGCCCCATCTAAACAGGCCAGATAGCATAATTGACACCCAATACATAGTTCAGGATCAATTCGAGGAACAACCCCATAATTCAAATCCAAATTCCCCCAGTCGGTGACCTGATTCACGGCCTTGCCAATCAATTCCGTTACCGATTTCATCCCCTTCTCGTCCAAATAAGTACTCAGGCCATCGACGAGGTCTTCCACAATACGGTATCCATGATGCATCACGGCCGTGCACACCTGGACGGTGGTAGCACCAAGGGCAATGAACTCAGCGGCATCCCGCCAGGTGGCGACGCCGCCGATACCTGAAATGGGAATCGTGATGCGGGAATCGCCTGCCAAGGCAGCTACCATGTGAAGGGCGATGGGTTTCACGGCGGGACCGCAGTAGCCTCCACTTGTACTCTTCCCCGCCACCGAGGGTAGGGGAGCAAAATTCTCTAAATCTACTCCGATGATGGACTTGATGGTATTAATGAGGGACAGGCCATTGGCACCCCCTTCCACTGCCGCCAAGCCCGGTTCCAGAATATCCCCAATGTTGGGAGTCAATTTCACCAGCACCGGCACATGAGCATATTCCATGACCCAGGAAGTGATTTCCTTCAACACTTTGGGTTCCTGACCCACGGCACTGCCCATACCCCGTTCGCACATACCGTGCGGGCAGCCGAAATTGAGCTCTAACCCATCTGCCCCGGCATCCTCCGCCCGCTGAATGATCTCCCGCCACTCCTCTTTACTTTCCACCATGAGTGAAACCACCACTGCGTGCCGGGGATAGCGCTTCTTCACGGCGTAGATTTCCTTAAAGTTAGACTCCAACGGCCGGTCGGTGATAAGCTCAATATTATTCAATCCCGCCACACGATGACCGGCATACTCCACCGCCGCCAGTCGGGAGGATACATTCACAATGGGTTTTCCCAACGTCTTCCACACGGCCCCACCCCATCCCGCATCGAAAGCACGCATGATCTGTTCGCCACAGTTCGTAGGCGGCCCCGAGGCCAGCCAGAAAGGGTTGGGACTTTTAATCCCACAAATATCTACTGCTAAATCAGCCATAATAATTCCTCAATTATTCACCAGAGATAAACCCTGGAATAAGAAACCCATTTGATCCCACACAAAGGGATATCTTTTTTCAGAGACTCGTCAGGGTTCAATTTGAAATGCCTTCAACATGGCCAGGGCCGCCTCTCGCCCATCGGCCACGGCGTTCACTACTTCTTTCCCACCGTTGATGCAATCGCCACCAGCATACACCTTCGGGTTCGTCGTGCGACGTGTTACTACATCTACCTTAACCTGGCCTTTTTCATCTACTTCGATATCAGGAATTAACTCACCGGCGATCTTCTCTTGCCCGATAGCTACCACCAACCAGTCACATGAAAATTGAAGCGCAGCACCGGTGACTGTGTCCTGCGCCTGAAGGATTAAACCTGAGTTTCCTTCAGCGCGCTGGATTTCCGTGAGGCGGACATGTTCCCGCAGACGCACCCCGTAACGACGGGCCCCATCCAGTTCATGGCGGTAACCAGGCATCTCGGCCTCGGTCCGTCGATAGAGGATATCCACTTCCTCAACGCCCAGCATCGCCAACTCCCGGGCTACATCAATAGCTGTGTTGCCACCACCGATAACGGCGGCCTTTTTAAGTCCCTCTGGGATGGTAAAGTCGGCGCTCATCTTTAATTGGCGAATGAATTCCGTCCCGCCCCAGACACCATCTAAGTCCTCTCCAGGGATGCCCAAAGTCCTATCTCGACCCAGACCAGCACCCAAAAACACGGCGTCGAACTCTTGAAGTAGTCGTTCCGCGGGTAGGTCACTCCCCACCCGGACTCCTAATTGAAGATCGATCCCCAGTTGCAGCAGCCACTCCGCCTCCTGTAGTGCATCAGGGGCCTGGAGTTTGTACGGGGCAATACCGGTAGTGTTCAAGCCTCCAGGAAAGGGCTCCTGTTCATAAATGACTGCTTCAACGCCGTGGATCACCAAGGTGGCTGCACAGGTTAGGGAGGCTGGGCCAGCGCCAATAAGAGCGACACGCTTTCCGGTGGATTCACGAGGAGTAAATAGCGCTCTTGGCTGTGACGCGTCACCATTTAAATAAGTTTCGGTGGCAAAACGCTGTAACCGACCAATGGCAATAGGCTGCTCCCCGTAGCGCTGGTAGACGCAAGCCCCCACGCATAACTCTTCCACCGGGCATACTCGAGAGGTGGACAATCCCAATAGGTTAGCCTGGAAAATCGTCCGAGCCGCTCCGGTAAGATTCCCCGTGGCAATCTTGCGAATGAAGGTGGGAATATCAATGCCCGTGGGGCAGGCCTTTACACACGGAGCATCGTAACAGTAGAGGCAGCGATTGGCTTCTAAGAGTGCTTCGGCAGGGGCTAATGGCGGCTTGGCCTCGTAAAAACGGGTTTCCAGGCGCATATCGGGTAGGCGAAAAGGTTGACGCTTCACGCTGCAAACACCTGGAGAGCGTCACGTAGTATTTGTAACGCCTCGTCCACTTCCTCCACGGTAATATTCAAAGGAGGTGCGATGCGCATGGTGTTGGCATATAACCCTCCCCGGCCGAGGAGTAAGCCCCGTTGTTTTGTCTCCTCCATCAACCGATCGGCTGCCTTGGGATTAGGAGTGCGGTTACCCACCGTTTCATCTTCCACCAACTCCAATGCCTGCATAAGGCCCATTCCCCGCACGTCACCAATAATCTTGGGGAACTCCTGTTGTAATTCTTCCAATCCCTTGCGGAGATAAGTCCCCGTACGGGCTGCGTTTTCCGTTAAATTATCTTTTTCAATTATATTTAGGGTGGCCACAGCAGCGGCACAACTCACCGGGTTCCCACCAAATGTGGAAATGCTGTTTTTCCTCAAAGAATTTGCGATCTCTGTGGTGGTAACGACCACTCCCAGAGGCAGACCATTGGCGATGCCCTTGGCCATAGTCATGAGATCGGGAGTTACCTCGTATTGCTCAATCCCCCAGAGGGTACCCGTCCGTCCCAGTCCGGTCTGCACCTCATCAGAAATGAAGATGCCATCATGGGAACGAACGATTTCCGCTACCATCGTGAAATATTCCCGGGGTGGCGTAATGAAGCCTCCCACTCCCTGGATAGGTTCCACCAGAATCCCGGCTACTTTCCCCGTAGTCGTGGTCTGGATTAATTCCTCAACATCTTCGGCGCAGGCAATTCCACATTGAGGATACTTCAATTTTAAAGGGCATCGATAACAATAGGGTGCCAGGGCGTGTTTAACGGCTGGGACCTGGGTGGGTAACGCCCGCCAGGAAGTATGGGCTGTGAGGGACTGAGCCAGGAGTGAACGGCCGGAGTAACCGTGGCGCAAGGCGATGAGTTCTGAATTCCCGGTAAACACCTGGGCCATCATTACTGCCGTTTCATCGGCTTCCGTACCCGAGGCAACAAAGAAGCACTTCTCCAACTTCCCGGGTGCTATCTTAGCTAACTTTTCCGCCAGTTCCACGATGGGAAGGGTTGGATAGAGGGTAGAGATATGGGTCAGTTGATCCACCTGGGCCTTAACGGCACGGTTGACTTCTTCATTGGCATGACCCACGGAAACGGTTAAGATGCCTCCGAAAAAATCCAGGTAAGTATTCCCGTCTAAATCCTCTACCCTGGCCCCCTTACCACGCACCATCACGACGGGCTCCCGGTAGTAGTTCTTCACTGCCGGGAAGAGATAGGCCCGATGTTTCTGACGAATATCCTCGCTGTTCATGGGGTACTCCTTCTGTGAACTACAGTTCAGTTAATTTTTCGTAGGTCTCCGGACGCCGGTCGCGGAAAAACTGCCAGGTGGCCCGCACCTCATCGATCATGTCCAGGTCCAGTTCGGCCACTAACAATTCATCCTTATCCTCAGCGGCTTGAGCCACGATCTGACCCCGGGGATCCACAAAGTAAGAACTCCCGTAAAATTCACCCAGATTCCAGGGGGGTTCCGTTCCTACCCGGTTGATGCAACCCATGAAATATCCATTAGCTACGGCGTGCGCCGGTTGCTCCAACTGCCACAAATACTGAGAAAGACCCTTCACCGTGGCGGAGGGATTATAGACAATTTCAGCCCCGTTCAAACCAAGAATGCGGGCACCCTCGGGAAAATGCCGATCATAACAAATGTAAACCCCTACTCTGGCATAGGTGGTCTCGAAAACAGGATAGCCTAAATTACCAGGACGGAAGAAGAACTTCTCCCAAAAGCCCGAAGTGTGCGGTATGTGGATCTTGCGGTATTTTCCCAGGTAGGTTCCATCAGCATCGAGAACAGCGGCCGTATTGTACAGAACACCCGCCTGTTCTCTTTCAAAAATTGGCACGATCATCGCCATTTGGTACTTCTTAGCATAGGCCTGCATCCTTTCCACGGTGGGGCCCGGAATGGGCTCTGCGGAGGCGTACCACTTGGCATCCTGGCCGGGGCAAAAATAAGGCGTACTGAAAATCTCCTGGAGACAAAGAATTTGAACCCCCTGCTCACCGGCTTCTTCGATGAACGGAATATGCTTGGCAATGATCGCTTCTTTGATCTCGTCTATGGTGCCATCCCCTTCCGATTTGGGGATGCTCATCTGAATCAGTCCCGTCTTGATGATACGCGGCATGATGACCTCCGACTTTTAAAGATTGTTCTCAAATGGATCGCGTTTTAGATACTGTCCGTGGCCTTTCGACCCCACGAACTCCCCGTCTCGAACGACGATGCTCCCCCGAGATAGAACAGTTTCGGCAAAACCGGTAACGGTGAATCCCTCGTAAGCATTGTAATCCACGTTCATGTGGTGGGTAAAGGGATTATTCACACTGATGGTCTCCGTCCGGTTAGGATTGAAAATGACTATATCGGCGTCGCTCCCTACGGCTATGGTGCCTTTCCGGGGATAAAGCCCAAACAGACGTGCCGCAGCTGTAGAAGTGATTTCCACAAAGCGATTCAAGGACATTCGGCCTTCCACCACCGCCCCGTGATAAATTAGGCTCATGCGATTTTCGATCCCCGGGGCACCGTTGGGTATCTTGGTGAAGACTTCTTTTCCCAGGGTTTTCTGATCTGCAAACCGGAAGGGGCAGTGGTCCGTGGACACTGCCTGAAGATCGCCAGATTGCAGTCCGGCCCACAGTTCTTCCTGGTTCCACTTTTCTCTCAAGGGTGGGGACATGACATACTTCGCGCCCTCGAAACCCTCCTTTTCGTAGTAGGAGTAGTCTAAAAACAAATACTGGGGACAGGTTTCGGCGTAGACCGGTAACCCCTCGTCCCGGGCCTGGATCACCTCCTGGAGCGCATCGAAACTAGAGAGGTGGACAATGTACAGAGCCGCTTCGGCTTGCTGGGCAATGGCCACGGCACGGTGCACGGCTTCCCCTTCCATCCGCTGAGGACGAGTGAGGGCATGCCATTTAGGTTCTGTCCTCCCCTCTGCCACCACGGAACGAATAATCTCGTCAATCACGATCCCATTTTCTGCATGCATGCAGATGAGGGCACCCTCCTCCTGGGCGTGACGCATGGTGCGATAAATCATCCCGTCATCCATGTACAACACACCTGGATACGCAGTGAACAGTTTGTAGGAGGTTACCCCCTCCTCACGGAGGGTTTTCATTTCCGGTAAACGACTGACTTCCATATCCGTGACGATCATGTGGAAACCGTAGTCAATGGCCGCCTTCCCTTCAGCTTTCGCGTGCCACGTATCCAGTCCTTCAAGGGTGGAGTGGCCCTTGGTCTGGATGGCAAAGTCAATGATGGTAGTGGTGCCTCCATGGGCGGCGGCGCGGGTGCCGGTCTCAAAATCATCAGCCGACACGGTACCCCCGAAAGGCATGTCCAAATGGGTGTGAGGATCAATCCCTCCCGGGATGAGGTATTTCCCGGAGGCATCCAGCACTTCATCGGCCTGAACAGCAAGGTTTTTACCAATCTGGGTAATGGTTTCTTCCTCAATGAAGACATCGGCAACGAAGTCGTCACCAGCGGTGATTACGTGTGCATTTTTAATTAGAACTGACATTCTTAAATCCTCACTTAGTTAGTACAACATCTTTTAAACTTTTGCCTTTCGCCAGGCGGTAAGACCTCGTTCTTCGTCTGTCCCCGGCACGGTATTATCCAGAATCAAGGCAATCGTGGCCCCCACGGCCATACCCGTGCTACCCAAGGTATTGATAATATCCCCCAACCATTTCAAAGCACCGTGGAACTGCAGGGGATTAGTGGCAAAATATTCGGGCACGCTCAATCCCATAAAAAAGGCGAAACCCAAGATAAACAGGTTGCGGGCTGAATTCAAGTCTACAAACTGAAGATTGGACAAGCCCACAGCGGCGATCATCCCGAACATGGCACAGTACATGCCACCCACGATAGGGCTGGGGATGGTAGTGAACAGGGCGCCAAACTTGGAAACCATTCCCAGGAGAATCATAATGACACCCCCTGCCTGGACTACCCGTCGGGAACCCACCCGAGTTAGCCCGATAGCCCCGATATTCTCACTGTAGGAAGTAGTCCCGTTACCGGTTCCCACGATCCCGGCCACCAAACACCCGATCCCTTCGAACAAAATCCCCCGATTAATGACCCGTTCGTCAGGCTGGGGAGCGCCACTCAAGCGAGCACAGGCGTAGTAATCACCGAGGGATTCCACCATAGAAGCGATGTACCCTGCCAGCATACCTACAAAGGCGGCCAAACCAAACTGAGGCCATCCCCACTGGAAAGGATA
>CAZBEL010000047.1:0-8832 GCA_964490885.1 uncultured bacterium | reverse complement strand
CCCCCCGAGAGCTACCCACTGAGCTGCATCCTTACCTCACACGCACCCCTCCGATCTCTATCTCGCCAAACCCATATATAACGAAGGTCAAAAAAACGAAGCCCTCAGCTTACTGGAAGAAGTGCGTATTACACCCCCTTCACAAGACGAAACCGTAGAAGACCTCTACGAGATTATGGAAGCGGAACGCCTTTTAGAAAAATACCGGTAAGTTCTTACAGCACCACATCACCTTTAACCTTTTACCCACGAACACTATATTTCAAGGAAGCGTAACATGAAGCTAATGGAACGCCAGATCAGTTCGCAACAAATCTACAAGGGTAAGCTCCTGGACATCTGGCGGGACGAAGTGGAACTGCCCGACGGTAGTCATTCCATCCGGGAGTACACAAAACACCCGGGCGCCGTGGTTATGATCCCGGTATTACCCGATAAGCGCATCGGACTCATTCGCCAGTACCGTTATCCCATTGGACAAGTGGAGATCGAACTCCCTGCCGGGAAAATTGATCCTGGCGAAACCCACGAAGAAACGGCGCTTAGAGAATTAGAAGAAGAGATCGGTTACCAGGCTGGTAAACTCACCGAGTTAACCGAGATTCATCCCTGTATTGGTTACAGCGACGAACGCATGTGGCTCTATCTGGCGGAAGAACTCCAGCGTACAAAAACCAATACTGATCATGACGAATTCATCGAATTCCTACCCTTACCCCTTTCCAAAGCCCTAAAGTTAGTCTGGTCAGGAGCCATCACCGATGTGAAAACGATCATCGGCCTCCTGTGGGCAGAAAAAATATTATATAACTAACAGACTGGTTAACCAAACCTTGAGGGATTGATCCTAATTACACCTTCCTCATTCCCAGGACGTCTTCCGTCATCAACGACCTTCCCACACCATGAACCAGACCCTTTCAGAGCAGATTAAAACCCGAGCCCGCTCCCTTGGGTTTCAGGTGGTCGGGCTAGCGAAAGCCGAAAAAACACCGAAGGCACAAGAGGATTTGACAAAGTGGCTATCACTGGGCTACCATGGGACTATGGCCTGGATGGCAACCAGACAACGTGAACGGGGAGCCATTCAAAAGTACTTTCCAAGCGTTAAGACCGTTGTTTCCGTAGGAATGAATTACTTCACCGGCACTCAGGAAAAACTCCCGGGACCTTACAAGATCAGCAATTACGCCTGGGGCGAGGATTACCACCTAATATTGAAAAATAGATTGAAGGGACTCCTACAGTGGATTCAATCGCAAGTACCAGGCACAAAAGGTATTATCTGTGTAGACACTTCCCCGGTGATGGACAAAGTGTGGGCGCAAAAAGCCGGTTTGGGTTGGCAGGGGAAAAACACCAATCTCCTCACCCGCGAATACGGTAGTTGGCTTTTCTTGGGGGAACTGCTGTTAGACATTGACTTAGAAATGGATATCCCCTTTGAACATGATTTATGTGGCACCTGCACCGCCTGCATTGAAGCTTGCCCCACGGGGGCGCTCAAACCGTACCAGATCGACGCCCGCAAGTGTATCTCTTACTTGACTATCGAGTATCGGGAACCATTTACACAAGAGGAACAGCGGCAACTCCACGGCTGGAACTACGGCTGTGATCTTTGCCAGGAAGTCTGTCCCTGGAACCAGAAGTTCCAACAGGTTACCGTAGAAAAGGCTTTCCAACCCCGCGAGGAAATTTTATGTTGGGATCGACAGAAATGGGATGACTTGGATGAAGATGGATTTCGTAAATTAACGCATCGTTCGGCACTGAAACGGGTAAAGTTCGCCGGACTAAAGCGCAACATTAAAGCCAATCAACAAATGTTGAACAAGGACACATAGGCGTGTTCCCAAGATAGATCCAAGGAGGTTGTTATGCCAAAAGTAGGTGTTGTCTTATCCGGTTGTGGTGTATATGATGGAGCCGAGATTCACGAATCAGTGATTACCATGCTGGCTTTAGACCGGGCTGGGATGGACATGGTGCTCATGGCTCCCAACATTGACCAGTTACACGTCGTCAACCATTTAAATGGCGAGGAGATGGATGAGCGCCGGAATGTCTTGGTGGAGGCCGCCCGTATCGCCCGGGGTAACATCAAGGACATGGCCGAGGTACGGGCTGACGATTTGGATGCCCTCATTTTCCCGGGTGGTTTTGGTGTGGCTAAGAACCTCTGCGACTATGCCATGACGGGGAGCAATTGTACCGTGAATCCTGACGTGCAGCGTTTGGCCACCAAGGTACACGAGGCCGGTAAACCCATTGGCGTCATTTGCATTGCTCCAGCTATGCTGGCCAAGATCATGGGCCAGGAGGGAAAGAAGGTTTCGCTGACCATTGGCTCCGACGAAAAAACTGCGGCTGATATCGAAGCCATGGGAGCCAAACACGTCACTTGCCCGGTGACTGAGATGGTGGTGGACGAAGAACAGAAGATCGTCTCTACGCCAGCTTACATGGAAGCCCAATCCATAAAAGAAGCGGCCGAGGGGATTGAAAAGCTCGTAGCAGAAGTGTTACGTCTCATTTAAATACTCCCTTTACATCAAGAAAGATTATTAAGGCCGCGCCCTTTGATAGAGGTCAGCTAATCGCTAAAATCCAAGTCGACGGAACCCATTCCCACGTCAATGGTCAATTCGATGGTGGGACGATCTTCAGACCAAGTAGGGCTGACCCACTCTCCCTGGCGTTGAATTAATTCATCGGTATCCACATGGGAGAGGAAATTGTCGGTAATAGTGGCCCGTATATTGGCATTCCTCGGTAGCTTCAATTCCAGCGAGCCCAATCCTACATCCACATTCAAGTATACATCCTGATCCAGTCTTCCTGAAAAATCAAGATTGGCAGAGCCCAACCCTACTTTGATATAAATCTCCCCCGCCCGGAGATATTGCAACCCAAAAGCTTTTAGCTTACCCAGACCAGTATCAATACTCAATCGGTCGCAATTGATCCCATTGGGTTCATCAAAACGCAAGATCACATCGCTCAAGCCACAGTTCAGATTAACATCGGTTAAATACAACCGTGAAAAGTCCAGTTCGGCGTCCCCTAACCCTAAATCCAATTTCAATTCCATGGGCAATTCCGGGGGTAAGGAAAAATTCAATTCATTATTTACATGATCGCCCAGGTTGTCCTTCCAACTAAATTCATCCCACTTGAAATGAACTTCTTTGTCCGTATCCTCCTTGGTAGTGATATCCACGTTAAATATTCCCTTGGTGCCGAATTTCTCGTAACTCACCTCAGGTTGAATCTGGTCAGGATAATACCGGATATAACCCGAGATGAGGTCCTTTTTATCGTTGGCGTTAATGGTCAGTTTGCCCAAGGCATACTCTAAATCAACATCAATACGGTTAACCCCTTTCGTACGGTACTGGTAATAGTCCCGAACCCATTTATGCTCCCCATCTTGCCACCGGTTAGTATCAGCGATGCTATTGAACCACGCTACGAAAGGATTAAGGGAAGAAGAGTCAGCAGCATTGCTAATAGTAATCGTGAGTAGAAGTAGGAGTGGAATAGCCATTGTGCTTAGAAGTTGTAGTTAATCCGAATTGTGGTTTCTACATAGTCACCACGATCTAAGGGTTTGGCAATGTTCACCATCCAATCCAGGTCACTTTCCCCCTCATCTCCCTCACCAAAACCGAAACCAACGGATGAAATACCGTTGTTTCTGATTTCATTCCAGTTATATCCATAATCGGACGTTTTCCAGGCATGACCTACATCCAGGAACACTTTTACGACCCAGTCACTGGCGGTGAAATCAGGGGTCATTACGAATTCCAGGTTCCATTGCAACATGCGATTCCCTACCTGGGTCTTATAGGGTGTGGCACTCACCGATCCCAAACCGCCCACACCAAAGTAACGGTAGGTATCCAACTCGTTGGAGGCAACTCCCACGATGAACCGGTTACGCAGGACTAGACCGTAGGAGAATTCCCAATTCACAATGGCAATTCCCAGGTGTCGCTGGCGAAGTTCCTGAACGGGAATATCCCAGAAGTTCCGGCCCTCTTCATGGGCTTGATAATATTCTGCCTGTAGCATGACAGCCACACCGCTGGCCAGGGCCTCATAATTGAGGGTTCTAAAAGCAAGTATTCCCTGGTAATACCCCAACTGTTGATGGGGAACGGCCAAATTCGGTCGCAAAAGGCGCTCGCGTTCAAAGAGACTCCATAGGTTTACCACCGGGAGGGTATCCAGTTCTGCGGAGGTTATCTTCAATTTTATTTTTAGGAGATTCAAATCCAGGCCAAGACCCACTTCCCACCCGGTCTCATCCCAGCGGTCGTAAAAGTCCTGACGCCCAAAGAAAGCCGCCAGGGAATTCTCCAGGGTGGGAAGACGATAATAATCATCCGTGCGGGTCTCCCGAAACCCACTGGTGAACAGAATAAGGTCCTTGTTTTTAAAGAAGGTCTTTTCAAAGGTCGCCCGTCCTGTCAATCCGGGAGTCATCCCTTTATTCAGGCGAACCCCCAGGGACCAGCTAAAGCGAAAACTGGAATGGGAACGTCCATCCCAAAACTCATTGAAAGGAGTAAAGACCACCCCTTCATTGCGATTATAAATGAATATGTGTTTCTCTGGATGTATCCAGTCTTGGCGCGGCTTTGTTCCCCTTCCATCCCAGTCGAAATAGCTGTGACCCTGAATATCACTTTCCTGGTCTGTTTCCCGGTAGATTAAACCCTCGGTAAGATTGGACTCTACAATCTTGCCCCGAATAATGGCTCCGGTGTCGCGGTATACGTACCCACCCACGGTAATAATTTCACCATCAATGACCGCGCTGTCTTTTAAATAGGCGTCACCACCGTACAGGGTGATTTTCCCTTTCACCGTCCCGTAAACGGTTAAGTCCCCACCAATAATCCGGATAGACTGGGTGGCAACTTCGTTGGAATCAATCACCACATCCTTCCGGAAAATGAGCTCATCGGTGGCCAAATCCTGGTCTGGATATTCCTGAGTTTGCCAATCGCTTTGCTTTGTTACCGCGACTTGTTTAGTTCCATAGACCTGATGATCGGATTTAGCCGAATCAGAATAACTGGTCACTGTTTGGGAATAAACAAAGGTTAAAAACAATAGTCCTTGCAACAACTTCATGCCATTACTCCTCAGTAATAATAATGGAATCGTAACGCGTTCGTAATGTCACTCGATAGGTACCTTCACCAATAACTCCTTCTCCTCGAACCTCGTCATGGTGCTTGGAAATATTCAGGGGAATTTCAGAGTCAATGGCTTCCACAGAAAACTTGTCCTCCACCGTGGCGCGGATGGTTGCTGGAAAGTTCCTGGGGAGGGAAAGTCGAATGGTCCCGCGAGAGGTCTTGAGTTTAATATCGTGGTCAGAGAGGTCCCTATTCCAGGTTTTCACTACGCTGATATCACCGCCACTGGTCTGGGCCCGAATTGCGCCTTGAATGTCCTCCCCATCGATATCTCCGCCACTGGTGGTAACTTCCACCGGACCTTCCGTGGTCTCTAACTCAATATCACCTCCGGCAGTAGAAGCCTCCAAAGACCCGACAATATCTTCAATATCCAGTGTTCCCCCCGATGTGGCCATAGCAATCACCCCCTCCACTTCTTTAAGCTTAATATCGCCCCCTGCTGTGCGACCAACTATTTGCGAGCCGCGGACATCCTCCAACTCCAAATCCCCCCCGCTAGTATAAATCTCAATATCGCCTAATATATTTTGCACCAGGATATCTCCCCCGGAGGTAGTTGCCTCTAACTTACCTTCTGTATTGGTGATTTCCAGATCCCCGCCGGAGGTCCTCAAAACAACCAATCCTTTTACGGACGATACGGTAATATCTCCTCCCGAAGTGGTGGCTGTAAGGCGCCCCTGGATTTCCTCGAGGTCAATATCCCCTCCACTGGTTCGTACATACACTCCCCCTTTCATATTAACCACGTTAATGTCTCCACCGGCAGTCTGGACCCGCAGGTTGTAATCGGTGGGAAGTTTAATATTGTACCGGAAAGAGACTTTATTATTCCAGGAATCGTGACCCTCTAATTCTATGTAACCACTGTCACTAACGGTGACCTGGGCCTTGACACGCTCGTACAGATCTTTTGCCTTGTTCTGCGAAGTTGACCGGATTTTAACAATTTCTACGATTCTTGCGTTATGTCCCGGTTCACCTTCAATGGACACGTCGCCTGCAATGTCGTGGACATTAAGGATGCGTTGTGTCCCTGGACCAACAGGTAGCTCGTACTCGTAGGTAGTACTTCCAGTATATTTGTGCCGATTGTCCCAATCAAAGGAGTTGAAAATCTCCTGCCCAGGGCTTAATTGGGTCCCCACCAGGGATAGAAACATCACCCGTCCAATTATGAGAAAAAGGCGACGGAGATGATTGGGAACAATAACGGGGTTGTTCATGGGCGTTTCTCAATCCGATTGTCGTTATTGGGTTCCCGGAGAGTCTCAAGAACCTGCCGCGCCTGAGCCCGGATGTATTCATTCTCATCCATAAGACTCACTACTTGTAACACGGGCATCATGTCCGGTGTCGGTTGCTGACGCATGATATCCAACGCCTCCATACGAATAGCTTCATTCTCATCCTCCAGCAACGCCTTCATGGAAGCCTCTAAGACCAATTCATCCGGGGCATAACCTTTCAATAACTTGGCCGCTCGGCGGCGAACACCAGGATTGGGATCAGAAAGGAGTGCCGAGATAAGAACCAGTTTCTTCTCTTCCTGGGAGGGAATCTCTGCCAGGTATTTCACGGCTTTTAAACGCGTACCCGGATTGGCATCGTGCAGGAGCAGGTAGTAAAGTATCTTCTGAATACGTTGATCCGTTGGGGTACCAGAAATATTCAATCCCCGAGACACGTCCCCTTTAACCTCCACAATCTTATTCCCCCCATTCAATTCACGGAATTGGACATTATTTAACTGCCCGGTTTCCAATAAGTCAGCTATGTCTTGGACCGATTGGTCAAGGGGAACGACCTTGGAAAAGGATCCTGCTGTATAACGACCTACCCAAAAAACCAAGACCATTACCGCTACCAAACTGACAACCGCCGCCCAAGGGTGATATATCCAGGAAATAGGTACGGGTCGTTGAAAACTGCGATTGCCATGCACTAATTCTTTTGCTCTTTCCATTTTCTCAATCCGTCCACGCAAAAGGACACGCTGGCTCATTAGGTAATCCTCAGCGGGTTCCGCAGCCAGTGTTTTTTCGGTAAGGGTTAGGGCAGTTTTCAACTCGGTCACCAAGGTTTGCAAGTCAGGCATTTCTTCTAAGACCTTTTCAAACTCCCGGCGCTGTTTTTCACTTAGGAGCCCCAATACATACTGGGGAGCGGTTTCTTGCAATTGTTTAGGAATTTTCACTGATGACATAGCGAAACTCCTTTAATTCTTTCCTCAACTTCTCTAAAGCTCGGAATAAATATCTTTTCACCGTCCCTTCTGTAATCCCCACGATAGCGGCAATTTCCCTGATCTTCAAATTCTGCATGTGTTTTAATAAAAAGACCACCCTCTGTTTAGCCGGGAGCGCTAACGTAGCTCTCTTAACCGCCAACCTAATCTCCACAGATTGATCAGCTACGAACGATTCATCAGACAGCCACTCTTGATAATCCTCAGGGAAGTCAGGGTCGGTATCGCGCAATTGAAGGTGAGTCAATTTCCTTCTTAAGTTTAAAGCCGTGTTCACCGTGATGCGATAGAGCCAGGTATAAAACTCACTTTCGAACCGGAACTGGTTAATCTTTTTATAGGCTTTTAGGAAAACCTCCTGGTAGAGATCTTCAGCATCCATCTGGTTTCTGGTTAGTTGTAAGGCCAAAGACATGATCTTTCCATCGTAAAGTGCCACCAAGTCGTGAAACGCCTGCACATTTCCCGCCTGGGCTTGTTGGATCAATTGGCGTGTTTCGTTATTCACGACCCGTTGCGAGCACTCCTCTTATGGACACGTACAGACCATGGAAAGTTGTCCACGATTCTAGGTGTATTTCCCCCGTTCATTTTTCTTCAATAACCAGAAAGAAATTTAGGCCTACCAAGTTGGTACTACCTTATTGTTTTCCACGATGGTACGGAAATAAAAAACCCCGTTAAATATTTAACGAGGTTTCAACAGAAGGAAGTTAGAAGGAGTTGATTAGTTCGGAATAACGTTCACCACTTTCCGGTTGGGTCTCTTGTGGCCAAACTTCACCTTACCATCAACGGTGGCGAAAAGGGTATCATCTCCCGCGCGGCGCACGTTATTTCCGGGATGAAATTTTGTACCTCGCTGCCGTAGAATAATTCCACCAGCTAAAATCGCCTGGCCGTCGGCAACCTTTACGCCCAAACGCTTGGCATGGGAATCTCTTCCATTTCGGGAACTACCAACACCTTTTTTATGAGCCATAATTAAGATTCCTTCTCATCAGTTTCTTTCTCAGCTTTCTTTGTCGTTTTTGCTTTTTTTGCACCGGCTTTAACCTGAATGCGATCAATTTGTAAAAGGGTATAGCCTTGCCGATGACCGTTTTTCCGCTGGTAACCCTTACGACGTTTCTTCTTATAGATCAGAATTTTCCGCTCTCGACCGTGCTCCACAACGTGAGCCGCTACCTGCGAATTAGGTACTGTAGGGGAGCCTATCTGGACTCCTTTATCTGTATCCAGAAGTAGTACCGAATTAATATTCACCTTTTCCCCTACGGAATGGGGTAAGTTAGCGACGCGGATCTGGTCCCCTTCGGCAACGCGGTACTGTTTTCCAGCTATGTTAACAATGGCATACATTTT
>CAZBEL010000046.1:0-8883 GCA_964490885.1 uncultured bacterium | reverse complement strand
GAGATACATGAGGATCATTGTTGCCCCGAAGATACTGGCGGCTACAATTCCCTTCGCACCTCCATGACGGCTGGCCACCACGATGAGAATTGGTGTTACTACAATGGCGCCCACCAATCCCACCCCGTGACTGATGCTGTTGGCAATTTCTTCACCCATGGTTTGGGCGCGCTTACGCCAGATACCGGTTTTCATTTACGTTCCCTTAGATGCTCTACCTCATGCCAATATATGAATATTTATACTTTGTGTCACCCCATGTTTAAAATTTCGGTCATGAAAGGTGTTTCCTTCCTACGTAAGCGGCTAACCCCCATCATCAGGGAAGCATGATTTGCCAGTAATGGCGCAGTGGTTGACTTCTTATGGTTATATGATTACAAGGTTATGAGTTACTCGCGACGGTTATGTTTTGGATAATACAATGCCCATCTTTAGTTTTCCAGGAGAAAAGAGGTACTGTACCATTAACATCGTGAAACTAAAACTAAGCGAGGATGTCATGAGATTCATACTGATCCCAATTGCCTCCATTGTATTACTGTCTTCACAATTATACGGGGGAAAGAATTGTATTGATTGCCACGAATCCATTACTCCGGGGATTGTGAACGATTGGAAAGCCAGTCAGCACTTTATGGAGGATGTTACCTGTGCAACCTGTCATGGAGACGATCACCGAACGAAGAAAGACGTTGCTAAAGCGAAAATCCCCACCCCAGAAACCTGTGCCCAATGCCACGAGGAACGGGTAGAACAGTTTAAAGCGGGGAAACACGCTTTTGCCTGGGCAGCCATGAACACTATGCCCACTACCCACTGGAAACCCATGGAGTTGATTGAAGGAATGAAAGGGTGTGGGGGGTGTCATAAAATTGGCCTGAAGTCCGAAGAGGAAATTGCCGGTCTGAAAAAGCAAGGTCAGCGGTTCGGTGTGGCTTCCTGCGACGCCTGCCACACCAGGCATTTATTCTCTAAAAAGGAGGCCCAGTCACCGCAGGCTTGTCAGACCTGTCATATGGGATTTGACCATCCTCAATGGGAGATGTACTCCTCCTCCAAACACGGGGTACGTTATCGTTTAAAACAGTTGGGTGTCCTTCCCCCTGAAACGGCAGCACCTACATGCCAGACCTGTCATATGCCCGACGGTGATCACGAGGTGCGGACGGCGTGGGGCTTCTTGGCGGTTAGGACAAATGGGTTGGCCCCTTATCCCGGCGAGGATGAAGAGTGGTGGAAGGACCGCGTCACTATTTTGCAGGCCCTGGGTGTTTTGGATCCGGAAGGAAATCCCACCGCTCGCTTAGACGTGGTGGATAAAGCTCAAGTGGCACGCCTTACGGCAGAAGGTTTCGACCGGGAGCGCGAGAAAATGCTTGCCGTTTGCAGCCAGTGCCACTCAGAGAATTTTGCCAAGAATGAATTGGAAAAAGGCGATGCCATTATCCGTCGCGGTGATGAGCTATTGGCCGAAGCCATCCGTATTATTGCAGGCTTGTACGAAGATGGTATTCTTGAAAAACCAGAAAGTTACTCCTATGCTTTCCCCGATCTGCTGGCTTTCCATGACGCACCCACAACCATCGAGCAAAAACTGTTCGTGATGCATCTAAAGCATCGCATGCGCCTGTTCCAGGGTACTTTCCACGCCAATCCCGACTACGCCCTGTGGTACGGCTGGAGTGAAATGGTCCAGGATCTCACCGAAATAAAACAGATGGATAAGGAACTCAGACGGGAGAATTAATCCCGCTCTCTTTTTAGTAAGCTTCGTAAATGGTGTCCCTTCCAGGAATTCAGATCTGAATAGTGTAATTGCATTAAGGGGATGGTTGAAATAACCCGATCATGCAATATTCGCTATGAGATATCCCTGGAAGGGACACGGTTCTTAAAATTAGGCGGCCATCGGTCTTCTTTGTACGAATTTTATTTGCTCACCTATAGGATGAAACTAAACAGGTAAGTGAAATTTTTCACTATCGGTATCCCAATTTTGATTAGTTTCAACCTGAGGTTCAGGGGGTAGGAACTAATTGAAAGGACAGTTTAGATATGAGAGTTGAAAATGCCATCGTTGAAGCTTCCTGTGGAGAGTGCCAGTTCGATATGCCTGGTGAGGGGTGTAATCTGGCCGTGAGGATTGAGGGTAAGACCTATTTTGTGGAGGGCACGCATATTGACGATCACGGAGATGCCCATGCCCAGGATGGCTTTTGCGAAACCATCCGCCAGGCACGGGTCTCTGGTGAAATTATAAACCAGCGGTTTATCGCCACAACTTTCGAATTGCTACCCGAGAAGCGTAAAGAAGACCACTCGTAGATTATTAAACAGCCGAAAACTCCTGGATAGTCTATCCGTCGGGTTCTTTGTATTGACCTTCAAACCGTGTTTAGATGAAAACCCTTTCGGTTACACTGGACACTTGCTAATATGAGAACGATTTCCTTAACCTTCGCCCTTTCCTGGTGTCAAAAACTTATTATCAAAGGATACGAATAAACTTGATGATTGCTGTTAGATTAGTTTTTATTAACCTTTTTCTCAGCACGTTACTATTTGCGCAATACTCCCAGGAATGGGAAGTCCCCCAAGACCCGTACGAGCGGGGAATCCTCTATTTTGATGTAAATCACGACAGCACTCCCGAAGTCACGAAATTCTGGTGGAATACGGTAACCCTCTACAATGGTGCTAATAATTTTGAAGTTCTTTGGTCGGTAGTGGATGACACCTATGATAATCTCATCTTATGGGATTTGTACAACCTCAATGACGATTTAGTAGAAGACGCTGTTTTTATACGCTCCAATACCCTGGATACTATTACCACCGCCCTGATGATGATGCCGGTACTGTCCCAGAACGTGACGTGGACCTCGCCAGAGTACGATGGTACGGTGTCTTTCCTCGATGCCGAGGACATGGATGATAATGGTACCGTGGAGATCGTTTTCGGAGTGTACCGCTATGACAATGTGGATTCATCATATTACAGCACCCTCCATGTATTGAATGGTCAGGATGGAACGGCAATCTGGAGTAGTCTGGAGATGCAAGGGTACATGGTAGGACCCTATCTTGGCGACCTGGATAATGATGGCACGGTGGAGATCATGTTCAATCTGTACGACTATAAGAACGAGAATTACACTTTGCAGGTCTACAGTTATTCGGGGACAACCAATTCGATCGTGAACCCTATTATGGATTTGCCAGGGGATTTTACAATCGGTCCCAATTATCCCAACCCCTTTAACCCCTCAACGACGATTCCCGTCTCCCTTCCCCGGAGAATGCGAGTTGATATTACTGTATTAAATGTTAATGGTAAGGAGGTGGCTAACATCCTCCAGGGGGAATTAGCTCCGGGACGGTATAAATTTTCCTGGATAGGGCAGGATCATCTGGGACGAACCCTCCCTTCCGGGATTTATTACTATCGAATTACTACGGATAGGGGAACCAAAGTCCGTCCAATGGTGCTGTTGAAATGATCCTGGAATCACTCCTTACGCTAATTTCCATCTATCCCTGGAATGCTGGGTTAAGTGTGTATGGCACAAACGGCCAGTACTCCACGGGTGAGGAATATATGTCTAAAGCTATCTATTTTTCCATGGATCGACGTCTGAAGGACGGGTTTACCGTGGGTTACGAGGACCTAACAATCACGACGGACTCGACGACTTATCGCCAGTACAATACCTTGGCCAGGGATATTTTCTGGATCAAGCCCCAATTACGCTTCGGAGGCATCATCGGGCATATTACCACTAATCAGACCGATGATGGTTGGCTCTGGGGGACTCAGGTGGAAGGCGATCTACCCTGGTTTGGCTATGCCTTTGGATATACTTATTCCGATTATCAGAACTGGCAGCCCTTGTTTACTGACCTCAACAATGTTGCCGACATTTTCGTTGACCAGTGGGACCTGTCTCTGAGTCGCCGGTTTGGTAAACATGTTTTCCGGGTTGGTATGATGTACCAGACGATGGACAGTTTGGCTTACACGACCTTCTCCGGGTCCTGGGTTTACCAACCCACTAAATCCTTCTTCCTGACCTCTACGTACTCCTCGGGAGAAAGTCGTTATTCCATTGACCCTTACACCCTCATCTTAGATAATAATCCTGATATCCTGAAGCGCATGTTTAGTTTTCGCGCCAGTTACCGGCTCACGGCAAACTGGTCTTTGACCATCGTCGGGTCAAGGCATAACTACAGTAGGGTTGGGGACGTGGACTATCGCGTAGACTACGTAGCCTTTGGGGTTCGGGTGAGGTATTAATAATTCCAATGGAGATATTGAAAATGAGGCCCATGATACTCATCGCCCTCCTAACTTTATGGTACGGTGTGTTACCAGCCCAGAGCACTTCCGAGATGACTGTGGAAGTGGTAATCAATGCCGATCACGGCTGGCCCACCCGCATCTTGGTAAGTGGAAAGTCCCATTTACCAGAAGCCTGGTTGGGGATTTCCCTTTACCCCTACGGTGTTTTGGATCCCCTTACTGGAGGCCGCCATAGCCATATTACTTTGCAAAAAGGCGAATTTTCCCAGGAGATCACCGTAGATCAACCATTGTTGGGGGGCAGTTTTGAGTTCGCCATCTGGGGGAAGAAAGTGGATAAGGTGGACTGTACCTTAGACTATTGCTACTGGTGCAAAACTTATGGGTATCATTTCGAAGATTTGATCGTTTATAAATCAGGTCTACTCAATCAAATGGTTGGGTATTAGAACAATACGGGAGCGAAGCTATATGAATACAACTTTCAAATCCGAAGTCACTTTAAGTGAGAGCGGTTTTTTGTTCGACCATGCCACCGGGTTAACCTACACCCTGAACCCTACTGGAAAGTTCATTTTTAATCAGTTGCTTTCCGGGGCAGAGGGACCGAAGGTTTTGGAAGCCTTAGTTGAAAATTTTGAAGTGGATGAAACCACAGCCCGGAAGGATTTGGACGATTTTATTCAGCAATTGAAGGAATTCGGTTTGGTAGAATAATGGGAATCAACGTCGCCATTACCGGTTTACAAGCTACAGATAACCCCGCTCCAGGGATTGGCGTCATTCGCTGCCTTCACCATCCGGAAAGGTGGAGGGGGGAAATCATTGGTCTGGGCTATGATGTCTACGACACTGGTATTTACGATGAGGGTTTGCTGGATCATACATATTTAATCCCATACCCCAATCAGGGCCGTGATAAAGTGTTAGAACGTCTATTGTACATTCACGAACAGGAACGGATTGATGTCCTTATCCCCACCCTGGACAGTGAAATGGTACTCTATCAGAAATTGGAGCAGGAGTTAAAAGAAGCTGGCATTGCTCTCTATATTCCTTCGGAGGAATCGGTTCGTAAACGCACCAAAGCCAATTTAATTCAGTTTTGTGAAGAGACGGACATCTCCACACCCCGCACCGTGGTGATCCGCGAACCGGGTCAACTGAAGCAAGCCATGGAGGAGATTGGATTTCCCTTAATGATTAAAGGGGTTTTCTATGAGGCCTATCGTTGCCAAACACCACAGGAAGTTCAGGCCCATTTTCAGAAGATTCAGCAGAAATGGGGGTTACCGGTGATTGCCCAGGAGGTCATCAGAGGTGAAGAGTTTGACATCTGTTGTGTAGGGGGCAAAGATGGGGAACTGTTAGGCGCCGTTCCCATTCGGAAAATCGGTCTCACAGAAAAGGGCAAAGCCTGGGCCGCCGTTACCTTGAAAAATGAAGCCTTATTAGCACTCTCCCGGAAAATCTTACGGGAGCTTAAGTGGTCTGGCCCGTGTGAATTGGAGATTATGAAAGCCAAGCGAACAGATCAACTGTATTTGTTGGAAGTAAACCCTCGCTTTCCCGCCTGGATCTATTTGTGTACCGGTGCAGAACAAAACCTGCCCCGATTAGTGGTGGACTTAGCACTTGGGAAGGAAGTGAGCCCCCTACCCCCAGCGAAGTCAGGAATGACTTTTGTACGCCACGCCACGGATATTGTGTGTCCTTTGGATTACATCGAAAGTTTGACCATTACCGGCGAATTACATTACAAACGGGTTTCCTGAAAATGTGCGTATTAAACATCAAAAGACAACGTTCCGGAAGTCCGGTGTTATTCAGGTGATTAGTAAACAATTTTAACCTGCAGGATTAATTATGGAAAAGAAACCGTATAGCAAACCCACAATCATTCGTCACAGCATTGGAATTCTAAACAAGTTTGGCCGTCCGCCTGCTACGGTGCCCATGAGCCGTATCGAAGGATTTACCGTTCAGGAACTAGTGGAAAAGTACGGCTCGCCGTTGTTTGTCCTTTCGGTTCCGGCCTTGCGGGAGCGGTACCGTGACATGGAGCGTGCCTTTAAAACACGCTATCCAAGATTCCAAATCACTTATTCCTATAAGACGAATTACCTGAAGGCAGTCTGTTCAGTTCTCCATCAAGAGGGAGCCTGGGCTGAGGTAGTATCTGGGTTCGAGTATGATATCGCTCGGGACTTGGGCATACCCGGGAACCAGATTATGTTTAACGGTCCTTACAAGACCAAAGCCGAATTAACCCGGGCCTTTGAGGAAGGCGCCATGGTCAATATTGACAATTACGACGAAATGCAGGTGGTAGAGGATATTGCTAGCGAGTTGGGGAAAACGCTGGAAGTGGGTCTACGGATCAACATGGACCTGAACGATCCCCCCTGGTATAAATTTGGCTTTAATCTGGAATCGGGACAGGCGTTCGAGGCGGTAAAACGAGCCGAATCAGGGGGAAAATTGAAAGTGGTGGGTCTTCACGTCCATACCGGTACATACGTGGATGATGTGACCATCTACTCCCGGGCTGCCCAAGGCCTGGTGAATTTCTATACTTACATTAAGGATGAATTAGGGGTCAAATTAAAGTATTGGGATTTAGGGGGCGGATACGCCTCCCACAATACCTTGCACACGGCTTACCTACCAGCGGATCAAACCTGCCCCACGTTTGATCAATATGCCGAGGGGATTTGTCCGGTTCTATTGCAGGGACCATTCTCTGCTCAGGAAGCCCCCAAATTGTTCATCGAACCGGGTCGCGCCATCGTGGATGAACCTTTTTATCTCATCACTTCGGTGGTGGCTCAGAAACGATTACCCACCGGGCAACGGGGGATCGTGCTAGATGCCGGGATGAACATTCTCTCCTCGGTGCAATGGTATCGGTACAGTTTTCAAACGGCTCAAGATGCGGGTTATATGTTAGAAGATACAGTGGTTTACGGTGGGCTGTGCATGAATATTGATGTCCTACAAATGAATGCTTCCATTCCCCCCGTGCGCCGGGGAGATTTATTGGTCATTCCCCAGGTGGGAGCCTATAATCTAAGCCAGAGCTGGCAATTCATCTATTTACGTCCCACGGTTGTTGCCATTGAAGAAGGGCAGGTATACGTGATCAGGGAGGCCGAAACACGAGAGTATGTCCAGGCCAAAGAAACGCTGCCCGACCAATTCTCGCTCGCTACTCGTCAATAAGTTTTAGACCCGTTGTGGGGACCATACGCCATTTTGGGAGGACAGTTTTACTTTCCTATGGTGTATTAGCCTTTTCGGCCCATTTAATCCCGGCAACCCTTATCTTAGCGGCCACGTTTTTCCACCCTGCTGTTGGCATCATGGGGTTAGTGGGAAATGTAGTCTCTAACTTAGTGGCAAAGTGGATTCACGCTCACCGGAAAACTTGGGAAGCAGGTGTTTTCGGGGTCAGTGGGATTTTGATTGGGTTGGCGTTGGGGATGTATGCCGAACCTTCCCTGCGCCTATGGATTTTCTTAATTGCCGGAGCTGCTTTTACAGGAATTATTTCAGTGATGCTGGGCAATTTCTTATCTCGTTACGACCTGCCCATTTTGAGTGTCCCCTTTATGAGTGTGATCTGGCTGCTGCTCCTTACCATTGGCATTACCAAGAGCGATTCCTCTTCCTTTCCTGCCCTGGTGTTCTTACAAAGGATTGACCTGTGGCTCTTTGATTTCTTGCCCCTGGAACTGTTTGAATATGTGAAAATGTTTGGGAATATCCTATTCCAAGAAAACCTCATTTCCGGGGTGTTGGTTTTCAGCGCTATTTTATTGTACAGCCGCATTTCTGCTTTGTACGGGCTTTGGGGTGGGCTATTGGGGATGGTTACTTACGCCTTCATCCACGGCTCCCTGGATGGATTCCACGGCCTTAATTATGTACTGGTGGCCTTAGCTTTTGGCGGGTTTTTCATCGTGGGGAACCGACACGCCTTCATCCTAACTTCTCTGGCCATCTTTTTAGTGGGAGTTGTTGACCAAGCCACGATTGTCTTACTACGAGGGCTGTCTAATGGGCTCAATAACGAACTCCCATCACTGGTGTTTGCTTTCAACGCCGTCACCTTGATTTTCCTATTTCCCTTGAAAATGCTCCCCCAGGTGGTGGAACCGCTCCGCTTAACTCCGGTGCCGTTATACCTCATTAAGAATCCCGAAACCAACTTACACTGGTTTCGGCGCTGGTCTAAACCCGCCAACCGTCAACGAACACTTCTGACCCTACCATTCATTGGGGAGTGGTCTGTCCTTCAGGGGAATAACGGTCAATGGACCCACAAGGGGATAGGGCGCTATGCTTGGGATTTCGTTGTTCGGGATAAACAGGGGTATCAGACCAAGGGGATTGGTCTGAAGGCTGACGACTATTATGCGTTTGGGTTGCCGGTGTTGGCTCCGGCTCCGGGAACCGTGGTTGCGGTGGAAAATTCCGTTGAAGACAACCCGCCCCAGCAAGCCAACACAGAAAGGAACTGGGGAAATTACGTCGTCATTGATCACGGAAACGGGGAGTTCTCAGAACTCAGCCAT
>CAZBEL010000045.1:0-8911 GCA_964490885.1 uncultured bacterium | reverse complement strand
AAGGGGGTCGGCCTCTTTGAAACGACCATCAAGGATGCTACCGTACACTTCATCAGTACTGATCTGGATGAAGCGCTCCAGACCAAATTCCCGCGCCGTTTCCAACAAAGAAAAGGCTCCGTATACGTCCGTACGGATGAAATCGTCTGGTTGACCGATGGAACGATCCACGTGACTTTCAGCAGCAAAATTGACTAAAACATCGGGACGGTACTCCTGAAATAGCTCTCGGACTAATGTCCGGTCGCAGATGTCCCCTCTTACAAACGTATACCGAGGATCACTTTCCACCGACTTCAGGTTGGCTGGATTGCCAGCATAAGTCAGTTTGTCCAGGTTGATGATCTTCGCAACCGTTTGGTCTTGGAGCAACTCCTGAATATAATTGGATCCGATGAATCCACATCCCCCGGTGACGAGAAAAGTACGCATCTTAGGCCTTGAACTCCGGGAGGTGATGAGGTGGTACAGTCTTTAACATCGGTAGGGAAGCATCCTTTTCAGAAAGCAACGGATTATTCACCGGCCAGTCGATGGCAATATCCGGATCATCCCAGTGAATGCCGTATTCATCCTCTGGATGATAAGTTTCAGTACACTTGTACTGAAATACGGCTCTATCCGATAATACACAATAACCGTGAGCAAATCCTGCGGGAATATAAAACTGATGATGATTCTCATCCGTGAGTAGGGAACCCACGTATTGGCCGAAAGTGGGCGATCCCCGGCGAATATCCACCGCCACATCGTACACAGTTCCCAAGACCACCTGCACTAATTTTCCCTGGGGAAAGTTAAGTTGGTAGTGCAAACCGCGTAATACATTTCCCGTGGAAGCAGCTTGGTTGTCTTGAACAAAACAGGTAGGCAGGCCATTTACGCGGTAAACTTCCTCCCGGTAACTTTCAAAGAAGTACCCTCGAGCATCCTCGTGCACTACAGGAGTGATTAATAACACGTCCCTAATGGTTGTTTTTTCCACCTTCATTGACGATGTGCCTTTCGTCCTACGTTATCGTAACGGAATCCCAGACGTTCCAGCTCGGCAATATTCAATATGTTCCGACAATCTAAGACCACCGGTTGGCGTAACAGCGTCTTCAAGCGCGATAAATCCATGCCCCGAAATTCATTCCATTCCG
This sequence comes from uncultured bacterium, assembly GCA_964490885.1. GTDB lineage: Bacteria > Fidelibacterota > Marinisomatia > Marinisomatales > TCS56 > CAZBEL01. The sequence goes on along the minus strand of CAZBEL010000045.1, from coordinate 7,766 downwards.
TCATGACGACGGCCACATCGGCTCGTTCTACGGCTTCTTCCCAACTGGAAAAGACCGATAAGTCGGGAAAAACCTGCTGAATTGTCTCCGTAGCCGCCGGATCGTAACCACGAATCTGTGCGCCAGCCTGTTGTAGTTGCTTAATCATTTCCACAGCCGGGGATTCGCGCACATCATCGGTCTCCGGTTTAAAAGCCAGCCCTAGAAGGGCCACGGTTTGTCCCTTTAAGTCACCCCCTAATAAGGTCCTTAATTTCATCACCATGCGCTCTTTTTGGGCTTGATTCGACTCAATAGCCGCCGTGATAGTTCGGATCTCTACTCCCCACTTTGTAGCCTGGGTTACCAACGCCTGGGTATCCTTTGGGAAACAAGAACCACCAAAACCAGGCCCGGGGTGCAGGAACTTCGGACTTATGCGACCATCAATACCCATGGCCTTGGCCACGACGTGAACATCGGCGCCTACTGCTTCGCACAAATTAGCAATTTCGTTAATATAACTGATCTTCAGTGCCAGGAAAGCATTGCTGGCATATTTAATCATTTCCGCTGTTTCCACGGTGGTGTGAATAATGGGCGTTTCATTAATGTACAAAGGGCGGTAAACGTCGCGTAGGTACTCAAAAGCTCGGTCGCTCGTAGCCCCTAAAATGACCCGGTCGGGCCGTAGGAAATCTCCCACAGCCGAGCCTTCCCTTAAAAATTCGGGATTGGAACAGTAATCAAATTCGCCCTCAGAGGTCTTGTGTTTTCCAATGATCTCCTGTATCATGCGGCCCGTACCCACAGGAACAGTACTTTTCGTGCAAACCACCTTATAGCCATCGAGATTCTCACCAATCAATCGGGCTACATCTTTCACCGCCGAAAGGTCTGCCATACCATCATCGGCAGGGGGTGTTCCTACAGCGATAAACACTACATCAGATCCTTTTACAGCTGTGCCTACGTCGGTGGTAAATGTCAAACGTCCCTTTTCCTCGTTCCGGGCAACTAACTCTTTTAGCCCGGGTTCATAAATAGGAATGGTCCCAGACTGTAAAAGGGCAATCTTCTTTTCATCGATGTCAGCACAGGCTACCTCGTGCCCAAAATCAGAAAGACCGGCGCCACTCACCAACCCCACGTACCCCGTCCCAATGATGGTTATTCTTTTCATGATCTCTGTATCAAATTGACTGAGAAGCTAAAAGTTCCCGTCGGTAAAAGTAAAGCTCTATCTCACAGCAACCCATACCGCCGCCGCAGTCCCCATTCGACTGTTAACAACCCTATGATTAACAAAACCGCCCACAACTCTTCATTAAGCTTGTAAATGGTCAGGTGTGATTCTTTCAAAGTACGGGGAAGAATTTGGGGTACAATGGCTGCCCGGGACGGCCAGGGAACATATGTTCCACCCGTCTCTCGCGCCAGAGCAGTTAACAGAGGCTGATTCACATACACCCGGTTCAATTCAATCTCACTTTCCTGGACCTGGAAACGACCTGTCTGCTTCACTATCTTTTGCCCCTCTTTCACCGAAATTTCATAAGTGTACTCACCAGGATTAGATGCCCATAATTGGCCCTCCCAGGTTCCTTTATCCGGGTTAAAATGTAATTCCGTGCGATTGACGACCTCTCTCCCCCGCATAATGGCAAGGGTCACTTCTGCCGCGCCGGCATGGAACCCACCCTGGGATAATAAGGTCCCAGTGGCGGTAATGAGTTCCCCCTGTTGATAAGAATCTTTGTTCAAACGAAAGTAAAGTTCCTGATCCCCTCCCGTTCGTAATGCCCAGGTTAATAACCCTTGCCAGAGTTGGTGCAATAGTTCGGCTTGAGCGGTTCCCGTAAGCCGGTAATGAAGTCGCCCCATATCCGGTGAAGTCCAGAGAAAACTACGTAACCCTTTAAGGTCGCCAGCTAACATAAGGGGGATATCGATGGGACCGGATAAATAAGCCAGAGGCACTATCTCCTCTTTCGTGGTTTCCAACTGCAACCCAACCCGCAGCGGTAGCAGTTCCCCAGAGTCCAGGGTGAAGCCAATATTCACCACGGTTGCCAGACCCTCCCACCCATAGCCATCCTCGCTCACATACCAGGGGTAGCGTTGATCCTCTAAGATAGCTTCCATTTCCTTAACATGGAAGAAAGGAAATAAAATTTTTCCCAACTCGGGGGTGACCGTGGGACCTATCACCCAAATGAGGGCAGCCTGATTGGCCACAATCTTTTTAGCAAATACTCTCTGCCAGCCCGCGGACAAATTCACCGTGGGAAAATTGTCCAGAATAATCAATTCATAAGGAGTGGTCCAGAATTTCTTAAAGGGTGGTTGAAACCCCTTCTCCCGTTGCACATAGTGATCCAGTTCCACGCGGGGATAGTCTTTAAGGTAGCGTTTCAGTATAGGTGTATTGAAGTTGGGTGCTCCTGTTAGTAAGGCCACACGGTAGCGATCCTTCAATACGGTGATGAAAAAGTTCAAACGATTGTTCTTAATGTTAATCTCTTCTTCCAGAGAAGAGACTCGCAATTGGTAGTTATTTAACCCTAACTCTTGCGGTTGAAACCTAAAACGAGCCCGGGTAAGGGCGCGGGTCCCATCCACCTGGAGGGGTTTAGATCCAATCAACTTTTTTCCCTGATACAGGCTTACCGTCAATCGGCTGGAGACACCACCGCTACTTTGGACAATTGCGTTGACATCCACATCTTCCCCTTTAATCACCACTGTGGGAGCTTCTACCGTCTCTAAAGAAATGTCCACCATGGGTACGGTATCGCCTACCCCCACTACATAAACTGGTACCGACAGACCTGAAACTTCCTGCAGTGGATCTTCCCCCTGAGTGAACTGTCCATCGGTGATGAGAACAACGCCTGCCAAACGATCCTTTTGACTGGCAATCTCTTTCATAACCCTCCCCAAATCCGTAGAGGCTCCTGTGGCAGTGATTTCTGGTACCCCTTCTGCTGCTTCTACCGTCCCTGAAAATAGGAAGGTTTCTATCGGGACTGCTTGCTGCCGCATCGCCTCTACCAATTGGTTTACACCGGCGTTAATTGAAGGCAGCGCCTGATGGGGATGGTAGGCCATGCTACCGGAATTGTCCATATAAAGTTGCCAAACCAACGGCTTATCCGTTTTCCGCTCCCATCTGACGACAGGTTGAAGGAGAATAAAGAGCAAGCCCAACAGAGCCACACCACGTAAAGCTAAAAACGTTTTTCGCAGGGGGTGTTGTCGTAAGGATAGATAGGTCCAGCCTACTAAACCCAGACTTACTAGGGTAAGGACCCAGAAAAGGGCATCAAACTGTTGGCGCAGTTCCAGAGACACGGGTCAGGTGAGGGGCCAGTTCGGTCGAATAGGAAAATCCAAGGTGCTAGTGACACCACGCTGGAGATACAATTCTCCCAGGTAAGCAACCATAGCGGCGTTATCGGTACACAGGACAAGAGGAGGAAAAAGTACCTTCGCCTCCGGAAGGTCACTTTTCATCTGTCGACGAAAGGCTTGATTTGCAGCCACTCCACCCGCCACCACGCAACGGGAAATCCCGGTCTGGCGAACCGCCTGGGCAAGTTTTATCACTAACACTTCTATGATTGCTTGCTGGTAACTGGCTGCTATGTCGGCCAAAGTCAACCCTGTTTGGGTGTCGAAAGTATCCATGTAGTAGAGGAGAGCTGTTTTCAATCCGCTAAAGCTGAACTCTAAGGTTGGTGGGGTTGTGAGAGCCCGGGGGAAAGTTACTGCTCCAGGGTTACCTCCCTGGGCCAACCGTTCTATTTTTGGGCCTCCAGGGTACCCCAACCCTAAGATACGAGCACCTTTGTCAAAGGCTTCCCCGGCAGCGTCGTCCCGTGTCTCACCCAAAAGTTCATACGCTCCTAATGCTTTCACGAACCACAACTGTGTATGGCCTCCTGATACTAAGAGGCACACGAATGGAAAGTCTAACGATGGATCGGCCAGGAAGTTCGCAAAGATATGTGCTTCTAAATGGTGGATGCCAATGAGGGGCCTTCCCAGGCCAACGGCCATTCCCTTAGCAAAACCAACTCCCGTAAGGAGCGCCCCGGCCAGGCCTGGCCCTTGAGTGACAGCAATTCCATCAAGTCCTTCGACGCCAATCCCCACTTGATCCAAGGCCTTCCGTACCAACCCGTACAAAATACGATCGTGCTCTCGAGAGGCTAGCTCGGGTACAACACCCCCGTAGGATTCATGAATCAACTGGGAATAGACAAGGTTAGCAAGAAGCTTCCCCTCGCGGATTAGGGCAACCGCAGTTTCATCACAAGAAGTTTCAATCCCCAGGACAATCAATTAGCGGCCTTGGTTACCACCAACTCAACATTCCGGGGAGAGAGATCCTGCCAACTGATGACCCCTTCAGGGACCACTACCTGAGGCTCGTAAAACTGTTGTTTGTTACGCCACTGTTTGCTGAAATCAATGGTTACCTGAATATCCTCGGGTTGAATTTCGGCGATGCGGTCAACACCACCCACTACCGTCAAAGCCACAGTACTGGGATTCACAAAAACACGCAGTCCGGGATAAATGTTTACTACTTCAACGGGAATCTCACTAATGATCCGTTCACTGATGGCCTGAACATTCTGATAAAAATGTACCGAATTGTGAGAATATTCTAAGAGATGGCTGGAGGACGTCATAAGAGGCACGACCATGGAGATGGGGGTTTCCACGTTCCACAAAGTATCTCCTTTAGTCATGACATACTCGATGGTTTGTACTACTTCCTTGGGACCAGCAACTTTTACAGTATCGGGGATCAGCCGGGGCGGCCCTACCATTGTATAGCCTGGACGCAATTCCAGGTGTAGTCCCACTCTCACGGGGACTGCCTTGACTAAATTCTCGTCCAAACTAATGTGAATAGAGTGGGGATATACTACTTCCACATATTCTAACCCAAAGGAGGACGGAATGACCACTTTCTGGGGATAGCGTTCGAAATACTCGTTGAGAATAAAGTCATATTCTTCTGAGATCCGTTCCAGGTCCAGCACCAGTTTAAAATCCGAAACGAAGTTTTTCAGCAAGAGACTTTTAAAAATATTCCGGCCAGTACCTCGAACGCGTACCTGGGCAGTACGGGGGACTTCTTTTTTATGGGCTTTTTGAGCGCTAAGATTTCGGGCTTCGATGGGCATTTGAATAACGTATGTATATTCATTCTCACTCACCACAAAAACCCATAAGAGCAGCGCCAGTGCCAGAGCGCCTCCCCGATAGCCTAGATGCTGACGTTTGATGGCAGCGACTAAGCGCTTGCGATTCATGGTCTCCGGATGAACCGGCGACTTACGCGACTACTAAGCTTCTTCCTTTGCTTCGTCGTCGGTGGCCTCCTGATCTTCCTCCGGCTCGGCTTTGGGTATTTCCAGCGTTTCACCAGCCGGGGCTTCTTGGGTGCTCAAATACTCTTCCACCTCGCTGCGTCCTGAGTCCTGTTCCTCTTCCTTGTTCAAGTCCTCCAGGTACAGGACCACTTTGCGATCGTCAGGTTTCACTTCCATCACGCGACCACGGAGTGTATCTCCAGTCTTGAACCGGGACGCAATGGCACGTCGCTTGCGTTTGGAGAATTTCCCAAAGGGAATGATGCCTTCCACATCCTTTTCCATCTGAAGGATAATCCCTTTGTCCAGGATGCGAATGATAGTTCCTTCGAACTCCTTACCGGTTTCAAAGTACTTGATAATCTCCGGCCAGGGATCTTCCTCCACCTGTTTCAAGCCCAGGGCGATGCGGCGACTCTCACGAGAAACTTCTAAAACCCGTACATCTACTTCCTGCCCACGTTCTAAAATTTCCCGTGGATGTTTTACTAATTTGGTCCAAGAAAGGTCGGATACGTGAATGAGTCCTTCGATACCCTCTTCCAACTCCACAAAGGCCCCGAATTGGGTGAGATTCATCACTTTCCCCTTATGGATGGAACCAACGATATACTTCTCTTCGATCTGGTCCCAGGGATCGGGCTGGAGTTGTTTGGCACCCAGACTAATCTTCCGTTCGGCGGTGTCAATGGAAAGGACCATGGCCTCCACTTCGTCCCCCATGGAATAGATTTCCGAGGGATTCTTGATATGTCGGGTCCAGGACATTTCAGAGATGTGAACCAACCCTTCCACCCCCGGCTCGATCTCCACGAAAACTCCGTAATTGGTCATGCTCACCACTTTCCCCTTCACGGTGGTTCCCACTGGATATCGTTCTTCCACGCTATCCCAGGGGTGGGGAGTCAATTGCTTCAGGCCTAGGGAAATCCGTTGTTTTTCCCGATCAAAGTCGATGACTTTTACAGTAAGGGTCTCATCCAAGCTGACGATCTCCGAAGGATGGGATACGCGACCCCAGGAGAGATCGGTGATGTGCAGTAATCCATCCACGCCTCCCAGGTCAAGGAAAACACCAAAGTCGGTAATATTTTTTACCCGTCCTTCTAAGACTTGCCCCACTTCGATCTCGTTCAAAAGAGCCTCCCGCTGTTCCTTTTGGCTCTCTTCTAAGATCACTTTATGGGAAACAACAATATTTTTACGGGCTTCGTTCAGCTTAACGATACGAACCTCAATTTCCTGGTCAATATACTGATCGAAATCCTTTACGGGTCGTAAATCGATCTGTGAGCCGGGTAAAAAGGCTTGGATACCATCTAGATCAATGACCAATCCACCTTTGATTCGCCGAATGATTTTGCCGGTCATGGTCTCATTCTTCTCGTAACGCTCTTTGATCTCCGCCCAGCGACGCATGAAATCGGCCTTTTCTTTGGATAGCACCAAATTCCCGCTTTTATCTTCAATGTGCGCCAGGAATACGTCAATCTGGTCACCAATTTTAGGCAATTCTCCTTCGGCAAACTCCGAACGGTCGATGACGCCTTCAGATTTAAAACCGATATCGACTAAAACCTCCACATCATTCATTCCGATCACACGCCCGGTGATGACCTGTTTCTCGGAGATATCTGAAATGGTTTCTAAATATTTTTCTTTAATGGGTGCCAAGTCGTCCTCGGCTTCCTCTTCCACAAGATCAGCCGGGTCGAGGACCTGGACATCAGCAAATAAATCAGGATTTAGATAATCCCGGATTTCCTTTTTAGGGGTGGTTTCCGTTGCCGGTGTTTCTTCCTCAGGAGTGGATTCCACACTGACGTCTGTAACAGCTTCTTCGTCCGCCTGTTCAGCAACGGTTTCTTCTATGTTTAATTCAGTCATTTACCTTTCCTTTTTTCCAAATAGTGATTATAGTGTTCGACTACGACCGCCACCTGTTCCTCCACCGTCAAATTCGAGGTATCGATGACAATCGCATCGGTTGCTTTTTTCAAGGGTGAATGGGCCCGTGTGGCATCCCATTCGTCGCGCTTTTTGAGATCCTCCATGAGGGTCTCCAGCGCTTGTTCTTCACCCAACTGTTGCAAGTCGCTTTGTCGCCGTTGCGCTCTGGTTGCGTAGTCGGCCACGATGAAAAATTTCAATTCTGCATCTGGGAAGACCACGGTACCAATATCCCGTCCTTCTACCACACAGTCGGCTTTGGCGGCTAATTCCCGCTGGATCTTCACCATAGCTTCTCGAACTATTGGTAGAGCACTCACGGCACTCACTCGGGAAGTCACCTTTCGGGAACGGATGGCCCGACTAACATCTCGCCCATTCAGAATGATCCGCTGTTCGTTGTGGTCGTATTTTAACTCCAGACTCAATTCGGACAGCAAGGCACGA
>CAZBEL010000044.1:0-8915 GCA_964490885.1 uncultured bacterium | reverse complement strand
AAACGTTTTGCCTCTACCACAATTTTCTTCCCCTCTCTAGCGTATTTAATGGCATTACTGAGGTAATTCTTAATTACTTCAGAAATCAAAGGGTTCGCATTAACGATCAGGGGACCTGAGACCCGATTCTCGATTGTCATACCTGCATCTTCCAAGGACATAGAAAAGTCTTTGATTGTATCGGCAACCACATCGGCTAGGTCCAGCGGTTCTTTCTCTATATCTTCGTTCAGGGCTACTTTACTCAAAGTGGTAGCGTTATTTATGACCTGTAATAAACTATCACTGCTATCCTTAACTAAATCCACCATCTCATTCCCGGGAAACTCAGTCTGCATCACTTCGGACATTCCTTGAATGACACCAGCAGGATTCTTTAGGTCGTGTGTAATAACATCTAGAAGTAAATCTTTCATTTCGTTGGTAGCAGCTAACTGTTCAGACAAAGAGTGGTAATGACTTTCGGAACGTTTTAGGGCTTCCATGTGCTCTTTTCGCTCTTTTATATCGTGAAAAGCCATGACCGCCCCCATAGTCTGTTTGTCCTTAATCAAGGGCTTCACTACATAAGCTACGGGAACTGCTCTTCCACTTTTCGTCCAAAAGGTATCATCGTAACTATCATATTTCTTTCCCGAAACAATAGCCCGATAGAGTTTACATTTATCTGCCCGACGCGCACGCTTACCAGCTTTCCGTGAGCAGTGGATTGTAGTATGAATATTCTTTCCTATTAGCTCACCTTTAGCGTACCCTAGAATGAGTTCGGCTTCTGGATTCAAGTAGGTAAACTCTCCATCTGGTGAAATGACGCAGACACCATCCCCAATCGTACTTGTAATACCTTCTAAGCGTGCTTCACTGGTGCGTAAATCTTCTATCGCTTTCTGGATATTTTGTGCCATGAGGTTAAAAGCATGCGCCAACCTTCCCACTTCATCATGATGCTCGTCGGTAGAAACATGCACATGATAATTCCCTTCCGCTACAGCACGAGCCGCTGCCTCTAATTGGAGAATAGGTTTTGAAAAAAAATGGCTAAAAGCTAAGGCAATGGTAATTCCCAGGGTTAAAATCAAACCGATAGTGATTAGTGTTGTTCGAGTATTTTTCTTAATCCAGGCGTCCATAGGCTTGAGGGAATAGCCTAAAAATAAAGTACCATAGTTAGAGTCCCTATACTTAATAGGAACTGATGTGTGGTATAGATTATCCTCTTGAATGTTCGTAGACTTCTTTAGCCAAGTGTTTACTTCGAGAGGCAAGTCAAAAGGATTATAGCTGGCAAACAGGGTTCCATCGTTATCCACTAATGCGATGTAGAGCAGGTTTGTGTCTTGTTTGGCCCAGTTTACCATTTCTGAGACGGCTGAAAAGTCGTGGCTATTTAAAGCAATCCCGGTTCCCAGGGCCACCATATTGGCCATGCCGATAATTTTATTTTCTAAAGCTTTGACAATTTGCTGACGTTGTTGATGGGGATAATAGGTAAAGATAAATATCGATATAAGCAGGAGGGTAACCATCGAACTCACCAGGAATTTGATCCGAATGGGGAGCGATGCTAAAAACTTAGTCACAGAAGGTTTACTCCTGATCTAATGAGGGATTTAGCAAGTAACCCGGTTCACCGGGACTTTTACCATCGATAGTCAAAATTTTCATACTGGAATCAACCACGGCAGGAGTACTAAAAAGAATCGCTCCGGGGTTATTCTGTATAAATTCCCTGATCTCTTCACTCTTTTTCAATTCTACCGGGGGAGTTGCCATGCCTCCGGAAAAAACTACGCTAATCCAGTACTTACGAATATTCATAGGCGTTTTATTCATAAGAATCCGGTAAAATGTCTCAGAAGACTTGTCCACTTCCCCCAGTACAACTCGTTTACCATTAGGAAAAATGGTGATCTTACCCAGATAAATTTTCCGTAGAGTTGCAGCGGATATGTCCTCCATAGAATTATCTTTATGTACCACTACAACAATTGTGTCCATACCTGTTACAGAAGACAAGACTTGAGATATAGGCGCAAGTATTATAGCAACCGTGGCAAAATATTTAAAGCAACGTTTCATATCTTAGAATGCCACGGCTATAGAGGTGATGTATATTTCGTAAGGATTAAGGTGGGGATTGCCGAAACGGTGAAAATGTATTTCGTTCTTGAAATAGACCTGAGAGGTCAAAGTAATATTCAGGCCATAAGTCTGGACCGTTTCCCAATCCCCACCTATCGATTTTCGGGGATCGAAGTAGTCAAATCTTACAAAAGGTGTAAAACGTTCTTTCATCGTATAAGATAACTGAAAATAGTATCCTAACTGGTTAATATAAGTACCATTAGGTTGGTTATTTCCGTCAACTCTTTCTCCTTTAGTAATAATGTATTCCGTTTCCAGGTCAAAACGAGGTAGGTTCAGATCCAGGTCAAAAGCAACAGCCTGTTGATCGGTGTTGTATGCATTCCCATCCTTATCTTGGTAGAAGGAAAAACCTAATTGAAGCGGTTCATAGGGAGTATTAAGTATGAGTCGGCCCCCGATCCCCTTGTTAGCATTATTATCTTCTTGATCAGGATCAGGACCCCGTCCGTTGGTATAATACAAATAATAGGTGAACTCCCAACGGTGTAGGTAAATAGTACCTGTACTTTGAATACCGGTAAGATACTTGGCATATAATAAGGTCGTATTACCAACCGAATTCTCATGTTTACCGTATAAGGAAGGGGGTAGTTTAGTGGCCAAATAAGTAGGAGTAGCGTCATACATGATACCATAAATACCAAAGGGTACCAATATTTTACCAAACTGAAATTTTAGTTTATCAGAGACCATCATCTCTAACCATGCTCGTGTTAAGTATATCTTACCGGTACTAGTACCATCGGCCTCAATAGTGGCCCCGTGTTCCCATTCCATCTCGGTGAATAGACGGAAATTCTTGGGTAAACGATAAATGGAAATGAAATTTAAATGGTGCTGATCAAAAGTGAAGTATTTTGCTTGAGCATCCTTATTACTCACCTCCCCTTCCAAATCAAAATATCCGTAAAACTTTATCCTTGGGTTTTGGGAAAAAACAGGGGCAATTATTAACAATATCAGGAAGTAAAGCACAAGTGTCCGCATGGGAGTATCTCTCACTATGATCTTTTTACTTTGGCTCAAAGCACTCTCCAAGGTTTTATAGGAATTATTCAATTTGGGTGAATTAGTAGAACCAAAGAGTTCTTTACAGAGAGGATTACCATTCGTCTCCGGAGGATTCCCCTGTAAATGCTATTTCCTTGGCTCAGAACTGGTAGCTATTTTAAAGCAACTTGATGAATTAGTTCAAACAGGATTCAAAATATTATCAATAATTAACCCCCAGTAGTATAAAACTATGGGGAGCGATACAATTCGGTAAAAATTAAAGACCCAATAAAATGAGGATCCCACCTATAATAAAACCGATGCCGAAAGGTTTTGCATGATGGATAACAAAATCATCGACTCCAGTATGCATTTTCTCAAGGGGGAGAATCATAAGGCGGGTTGAAATCCACCGGTTGAAATAAGTGGATATTTTTTGTACTTGCTGGGGATTAACGATAAGCAATATCCAGAGAGGAATGCCTCCTAAGACGAAAATGAAAATAAAAGCTTTCAAAAACGATAGGGTGATATCCAAGAAGATCACTTGCCACGGGACCATGCCCTTAGGATTGATCATTGCCCCTGTGGGGAAATGAAAAGCCACTAAATATAAACAAAGAATGGACGCTAAACACAGTAGCCACCCCCAGAAACGGTGGTGTTTAAAGAAGTAGGATTCAGTCTCACGCATTATCTCAAGAGGCTTCATAGGACGACGAGTGGAATACCATTTATTAAGCTTTGTATTCCAGCGACTCAAAGTGTGGGGAGTCACTAGTAATATAAAACCGAGAACAATGGCTACCAGCGCACCCAAGTAAAAGAGCAGGTTTAAAGTTTCTAAAAGAATCGTGTTATAATTCATCCCTTCAACCAAGGGATGATAACTCCATCATGGAGTGTTTAGTTAACACGAATTCCCTTGAATCGTGGACGATCAAGGAATTAAATAATATCTATAGATCATGAATGCCCCCGCTAATAATAGAAAAATACCAAAGATTAGTCTCTGGGAAAATATGACATCATCGATAGCCAACATTCGGTTTAGGACTTCCCCTGCTTTTAGCAACGCCTTAGGAGCAACCAAAAGCAATATTCCGGTGAGAAATGCTAAAATTCCAAAGATTAATAAAACTAATTGCATGTTCTTTCCTTTCTCACAGTGTATCGCTCAGATTTCGCGCCACGTAAGCGCAACATAATCGTATTTCCAACGCGATGTAAAATAATGCCTTGGATAGATGTGAAACAAGTTCATGATCCCATGATCTAACTTATCATTCTTTACTGCTTTTACAAACAGCGCACCGTACAGTCTTGCATCGCTACTACTGCCATCATCGTCGTCATCATCGTCGTCACCTTCACTCTCACCTCCAACCCACTCTAAACGCCCTGTGGGAACATAGAGTACGCCATATACAGTACTGTGTTGTAATTTTATTCCTTCGCGCCCAGTACATTGAGCCCACACCTGAGAATCCCCCTCAATTTCAATTTTTTCATTTGCATACAACTCATTGAAAGTAACCGGCCAATCGGCTACAGGTAAAGCCGAATGGTCTTTACCAAACTGTGTTTCTTGTTTTAGCTTAATCTTCTTATTAGAAATGAAGATAATGTTATCGTTCACTTCCGTATTGTTATTTCCATGCTGCTGAGTTTCGATATCCTCGGTAGCAACCAAAATCCCGGGTAAGGCCAATCCATTTTGAAAAAAGACACCCCCGGTCACGTAACTGCCTTTTAATTTGACTTTCCCCTTGACGAATAGAGTGCGGTTGGCATATTGACTTAAATCCAACGTGCCTCCGGTGATATTCAGATCCCCTTTAACCTTATTTCCGCTTGTATGAGTAATACTGGCAGCTATGGCAATGAGGCTATCATAAGGGGTAGTACTAATAACTGGAAGGGTTGGTACAGGATTAGGATAAATCGACCACGTGAAATACTGGTCGAAATTCCCATCCACGGTATATCCAGCAGGCACGGAGATATTGGTAGGATTACCCGGCGGATCCCCAATGTCAGCGTCATCATCAACCTCTACACTAAAACCCATAAATAATGAATCATTAAGTGTAAAATGTTTTTTAATGTCAAACTTCTTTTCCGCACCGCATGAGGAATATATATCACTGGTAACTTCTCCAGTATTTTTAGTGCCATTCCCATGGTCTTTTTTCCGCCACACCTTGGCCTTTTTGAGATATTCACCTTGGGGGACTGACCATGTTCCCGATTTCACATTGGGATTATTGACTGTCATAGATCCGCCTGACACATACCACAATTTGATCTTAGTAATCTTTGTGGGAGAATTAATGTCGACCTCGTCACAACAAAATTCGAAGGATACTTTATGGTCTTTGCCCCATAATTTGTCTCCACAATCCTCATCTTCTTCGTCGTCATCGTCACCACCTTCATGGGAATCTAACGTATCCACCATGGAGAGATTTCCCCAAGGATCACCGCCTTGCAGGTGAAATTCAACAACGAGTTCCATCATACGTTCTGTTTCCCCGTGATTCCCGGTAGAAATAATGCGACGGCCTTCACAACTCAGAGAATCCCCTTCAAAATCCTCAGCTGATGTGGAAAGGGTTACGGTACCGTTTCCATGTTCATAGGTGCCCACCACGTTATTGATATTCGTCCCCATTTCTTCTAAGGCATACTCAATCCCAGAAATGGCATTATAGTAGGACTGAGTAGTTTCTAAAAAATCAGCCGCGATAGAAATCCGGGCAGTTACCGAACTAGAAAGATAAAATGTAATTAACCCCAAGATAAGGACTAAACCAATTGCAGTCACCGAGAACGCAAACCCATCTTCACGTTTTAAGGACTGTAATCTGTCGTGTAACCAGGAATTTGTGGACATTCGTCTCATCTATTAATCCCCATCCCCATGTCCATGCTCGTCATCATCATCGTCATCATCATCGTCACCATGTTCGTCGTCGTCATCATGATCGTCGTCGTCATCATCGTCATCATCGTCATCATCTTCACCCTCTGCAGTACAAGTTCCGTAAATATCACTGGTAACTTTTCCCGTATTGATAGTTCCATGCCCACTTGTCTTCTTTCTCCAAACTTGAGCTTTCTGCAAAATTTCTCCGTTTGGGACAGACCAAGTTCCAGAACTTACACCAGGATTATTTACAGTCTGATGGCCACCTCCTACATACCACAGTTTAATTTTAGTAATTTCTGTAGGAGAATTAATAGTAACCTTATTGCAGCAGAAGACGAAACTCACTTGACCTGAAGAGCCATATAATGTGTTACCACAGTTTTCTTCACCAACCCCACCCGAACAAGGATTAATGACTGTGTCGGACAATGTAAATTTTAAATTTTCTGGAAAAACATCCCCGACAAAACGGATATTTTGTCTGTTATACTGCAAATCCAAGGTCAACTGAGCTCGCCATATACGTCTTCGGTCAGTTGTAGATAAAGGGAAATTGGTCAGGGCAGTCCCACTACTATCCCAATAGGCAAACTTGCTAGAGTCTAAATTCACGCTATCACTCAACACTTCAAATGAACCGGTTCCTTCCTTGACTTGTAATTGACCATTCAAAAGACGATAGTGAAAAGTCTTACCCCGTTTCATGTCGAATTTGATCTGCGTGTCACTAGCTTCATGGATACTGGTGGAATCGTCAAGCATCTTAAAATCACGGACGAACTGGGTAACTGCCACTTCCCCATCCAGGGCAATTTGTTCACGGTTCTTTGCCGCTCCCAGGATTCGAACACTAGTGGCAATAGTTACCGCTAATACCGTAGAGACAATGGCAAAAACGATGACCGCGATGGTGAGTTCTATCAACGTGAACCCAGATTGGGAGCGGAAAAAACGGAAAGGTTTCATTGCGCCTTATACCTTGAAGAAATCAGGCTAGAAAGAAATAGACTATCAATCTCAGAATTGTAGACCGTAGTAACGATGCGTTTATAACGGGTAGGGGCATTTACTTTATCATCCCAACTGACGCTGGGATCTACATAAAACACACGTATGTTGATCGAGAATCCTGGATAACCTGTGAGGTTTGTTTCTGAATAGCCATTATAATCATCCACGTCATCATAATCGCTCTCATTGGATTCTTCTGCAGTGAGCGTTGTCGAATAGGGTGGCTGCCGTTGTTCATCAAACCTTTTTGACCGAACAATTTCCATATAACTGCGAGCTAGAGTAGTCCCTTTCATGAATATTTCAGTTTTCATACTTCTGCTTTGCAATTGCCCTTGGATCTGCAGCATGGTGAAAAATCCGATACCAATTATCACCAGTCCCATGATGACATCCACCAGGGACATCCCTGATTCGTCTTTAATCCTGGACAGTAACATGGCCGGTTTTGGTTGTAACGGTAATCGTAGTGGTCTGGTTAAGGGTAATGGTCCCACTTGTAGATGGCTCACCCCAATAGTTAAAATAGAACATATTCGAATTATTGAAATCGACAGCAGTAAGGTCCACTCCTTCGAAATCAGTGTCATCGAAATCGATGAGATGTTGGGTGTTTGTTTGAGGATCGGGAATGAGCTCTAAATTACTATCGGTATTCCCAACATAGATGCCATAATTGTTTTCAGCAACATTTACGATGACCCAAGTAGTATCGTGATGGTCAATTGCATAATGTCGTGCTCGACGGATATCGTCGGCAAGTTTATGTCTGGCATTATCGAGCTTAATACTGTCCACGGCGGTAGTAAACTTAGGAATCACTATAAAAGAGGTAATACCGACGATGAGCATTACGAGCACCAACTCTACAAGCGTAAAACCCATCCTATGACGATGCGCCTGTTGCACGTACTTATGCCTTTACTATCATTTACTAATGATGTACAGTATCATTATTTATAGCAAAAGATACAATACTAAGTCCTAAATAGAAATAACTATTCGCTTTACAAAACCTATGAAATAAAAATGTGATTTCCGTCACACCCTATTTTAGCGAGGATAATGTGTCATCTAAATATGAAGATATTACGTTAGTCCACAAATGATAATCGATCATTTCGCAGCAGCCCAAAGAACCAGGGAAGCAGAAAAACCTTTCGTTGAATACCAATTCGAAGTAACCTGTAAAGAAAATTCAGATGATATAGGGAAGCTAATACCAGCGACGACACCTACGGGTAACTGGGAAATAAAATCAGTGCTTAGCCTACCAAAATCCATGGAGTAGTCACGATGGATAACCGTGAGCGTTTTTTCATTTTTTCCGTAGAGCCAGGAAGTTGTGACACCCAATGTAAATGCTAATCGATCCAGTACTAAATCGTATCCTATTTGGAAAGTTACCTCATAAAAAGAATATACATTCTGGAAAGAGTATGTTATAGAATCGGGTCTTTCGGTTTTAATATCGCCGTCTGCAGAATAATACCAAAAACCACTACCTATGTATAATGCGCCGAAGTATTGTTTTATACCAATGCGATAGGTAGTTGTAAAGCTACTTTTAAACTTACTAACACCGGTAGCGGAATTGGGAATGAGTAAATCATTAACCCCAATAGATACAATGATCTGAGTCCCAAAGCCCGTTGTATGACTATAATTCAATAAACCCTGGTTTGTAACCGTTTGAACTGTGTCAAATGTTCGCGAGGCGTAGATGGCTTGAAAACCATATTGTTCTTGTTCGGAAGACTGAGAAAGTGGTTGAGGAAATAAAAATGCCATAATCCCAAGGGATACTACGCATCCTCGGAGAAATACCTTC
>CAZBEL010000043.1:0-9073 GCA_964490885.1 uncultured bacterium | reverse complement strand
AGAAAGGGTGGGGACTTACTCAAAGGGCATGAACTTGTAGATCATGATCCCATCAAACAGGGGGCCCTCCTCGCGAAAATAATACTTAAGAAAATCAATTAATTCAGTTTGTTTAGCCGCCATGGAAGCGTGAACCAGGTTTTTCCGCTCCAGGATCATCCCTTCGTGAGCCACGACGATACCATTTTTAAAATAGCTGGTACGTACGAAGGCTACACCACACACCTTAGGTAAGCGCTCTAACAAGGCAGTATCAATCAAACGATTGGGGATGTAACGCACCGTCACGTCCTCCTCCCAATTCAGATCGAGGAATTCTGTGCCGTCACTTTTACGATTTAACGTAATGGGCACTGTTACCAATTCCTCGGGCGCTACGAGAGAGTCGGTAATATTCACCGTGTAGGGATTGTGCAGGATACGGTCGGTAGTATAATGCCAGCGAGTTTTATAGGACGGAATATGCTCCTGGCGAGCATTGGGTTTATAGTGGATGTTGATCATGGCCAGTCGCGCTGCCTCCCAGGAAGTGCTCTGGGAAAAAGCCAAGCTAGTGAGCACGTGGGCGGTACAGTCGGAGACGTCCAAGCGGATGATGGGATTTGTATCGGGAGGTTTTTCCTCCCCCAGTTGAAAAATCTTGTAAGGGGTTCCTACGCGCCAGAGGGCGATGGCTTCCAGACGATCGTAAAAATTAGGATAGTGCGTTTGAAATTGGGGAAGTAGTTCAGAAACCTCCTGCTCGGACAATGTCCACGGTTTTGGCAATGAATCCAACCACTGCCAAGGGTTATCCGTGGTGCTTCCCTGACTGAAGAGCAAGGGAGACAAACATCCAAAGAGGAAGATGAATTTGGCCAAAATCATTGGGGAATCAAGTTACTGCTGCTGCCACCTTTCCCGCCACTGGAGATTAGGGTTGGGTTCCCGGAAACCGAGGGCCTCATAGACGGCAGAATGAATCTTTTGTCGCCAATCGTAATATTTCGGCTTCTTATTCTCCCGGTGGGGATGGACGGCATTGGTCAACAGCACTACGATGATCTGGTCCTCCGGGTCGATCCACAGGGAAGTCCCGGTAAAGCCAGTATGCCCGAAACTGGAGTCACTCAAATAGACCCCACCTGATGCGAATCCCTCGGGACTATCCCAACCCAAACAGCGCGAGCTTCCTGGTACCACATCAGCCCGTCGTGTGAATTGCTGCACTATCTCCGATGGGAAAATCCGAGTAGAATTATAGATTCCACCGTTTAGCATCATCTGGGAAAATATACCTAAATCCAGGGCCGTGGAAAAGAGACCAGCATGGCCGGCAACCCCGCCCAAACTATAGGCGTTTTCATCGTGGACGTGACCGTGAATGAAACCGTTTTCCAGGGCGCTGTATTCCGTGGGCACAATCCGTTTCAACCGTGAAACTGGAGGGTTGAAATAGGTGGAATTCATCCCCAAAGGTTGGAAGATCGTTTCGTCAACATATTGATCCAGCGTTTTGCCGGTGATCTGTTCCACGACCTTGCCCAAGGTGATCATGCCAATATCCGAATAGACGGTGCGAATGCCGGGAAGCGTATCCAATTCCGTATTGTAAATGCTGTCCAAGCGTGTGTCTACATCCCCTTCTATTAAATAATATTGTCGAAACGGAGGTAATCCGGAGGTGTGGATCAATAGGTGACGGATGGTCACCTGGGACTTGCCGGGGAGTTCCTGTCCTCGGGTGCCGGCAAACTGGGGCAGGTAGGTAACCACACGCTCGTCCAGGTCTAACTGTCCTTCAGCGACTAATTTCATTGCCGCTGACGTTGTGGCCACCACCTTGGTGATGGAAGCCAAGTCAAAGATATCTCCCCGCCGGGTGGGGTGCTGTTTCGCATAGGTGTGGTAACCCACAGCCTCGTGAAAGAATATTTTCCCATCCTTCGCAGCCAAAAGGACCGCACCAGGCCAGGCCGAATCGGCCACGGCTTGCTCCAACAACGATCTGAGCGCAGTGACATGAGCATTCACTTCCTGGGGCAAGGCCTGTTTGAGTCTGATTCCTGTTTCCACCTGAAGTTGAGGAATTTGAAGGGGTTGAGGAGCTAACTGGATACCCGTCCCACGGGGAGCAACCCCTGGGATGGTGACCGGCAATGTGCCCGTGATCGCCGTCCGACCCAATAGTGCCCTGGCAACGGCCCGCTGCATGAGATCACCGCCATCATAGGCACAGAGATAAGCCGATACCGTAGGGAAAGCCCGCAACAAATAGGGATTGCCAAAACTCACTAAAAGCACCCTTTCTGAGCGGCTTAGCAACTGTTCCACAAAGGCAGTCTGTTCTGGGGTAAGAAAGATACGTCCCTTCCAAGCCTTGGGATAGGAAAAAGCATTCACCAACACCAATACATTAGGGGGAATGGCCTGGGCAACGGCCGTTAAACTGGCTACCGGATCGGACTCATCTACGGAGTAGGAAACGACCGGTAAACCGGACTGGATCAATTCCCTGGTTATCGTGGTCTGACGATGATCGTATGTATGACTGTAGAGATCAATGATGTAGAGCGTATCGGCAGGGTCGGTGAGAGGAACCAGGGGACCTTCGTTCTTCACCAAGGTAAGGGCTTTGGTGGCAATGGTGTCAGCCATAGCCCGGGAGGCGGGAGCGCCGTATTGCTTCCGGGTTAATTCGGGCTGTACATAGGGTTGACGATGCAAGCCCACCCGTTCTTTCAGTTGGAGCATTTTCAAGGCCGCCGAGTCAATGCGTGCTGGGGAAATCAACCCCTCCTGAACGGCTTCGTAGACGGCATCTACCGATGCCTTAAAATTGTGGTTTTGAATGATGACATCACAGCCGGCATTGATGGCGGCCACTAAGGCGTAGCGATCGGTATAGTTCTGGGTGATGCCCCCCATGCCCATGGCATCGGTGACAACGGCCCCTTTAAACCCTAACTGTTTTCGCAAGACTTCGGTAATCCAGAAGGGGGATAGGGTGGCTGGCGTCTCCGCATTGGGCTGGTAGTCCGGAGAGGCCAGATGAGCCACCATAATAGCGTCCACACCGGCGGCGATGATCCTTTGAAACGGGAGCAATTCCGTAGACCAAAGGCGACTGGAATCGCTGGGAATGCGGGCCAGGGAGCGGTGGGAATCGGTCTTAGTATCTCCGTGACCGGGAAAATGCTTGGCCGTTGCCAGCATGCCGTGATCCTGCATCCCTTTCATGAACTGAATGGCATACGTGGCCACCATCTCCGGATCCTCCCCAAAGGAGCGCGTGTTAATGATGGGATTGTCCGGATTATTATTCACATCCACGACGGGAGAAAAATTCCACCGGATTCCCACTGCCGTTCCTTCCAGGGCCGCAATTTTCCCGGCTTCGTAAGCATAGCGTGGATCTCCCGTAGCCGCCAGGGCCATGAGGTGGGGGAGCTCGGTACCACCGGGAAAACGGAAAGCCATCCCGTACTCGATGTCGCCATCAAATAAAATGGGTACTTTCGCTCTGCGCTGCATTTCATTCAACAGGGTCATGGCCATGCCTACCTGGCCATAATAGAGATGGATACCACCGATCCCATCAGTTTCCAATAACGTTACAATCTCTTGCCACTGGGGATCGTCTTCCTGCATGTACCGCATGTTCATGTGGTAGATCATCATTTGGGCGATCTTTTCCCGGAGAGTCAAGGAAGCCAACGTCCGCTCCGCCCAGGAACGCCGGTCTACCGGCACGCTGGGACGGGGTGGTATTGTACAAGAAGGGATTACCAACCCCATTAGTATGAGTCCCGTAAGAGTGAATTTTCCGATCATACTTACCTCAAATGTTGAATGGAAATGATATTTAGGCCAGGTACCATTTTTATCACTGTCCAAATTACCAAGGCGATTGGAACCGGCCTAATTGAAATCAAACGGAAGACACCTGAAAGAGTAGTACCGATAAAATCATTCTTATTGAGCGGTAAAAACCTGTTTAAAAAATAGCAGGTGGTAGGGCAGCGCGTTTACCCAATACTCCCAGCTATGTCCACCAGGTCGCTCGATATAAACATGGGGAATGTTACCCTCCAATAGTCGCTGGTGTAACTGCCGGTTAACCTGAATAAAAATGTCATCTACCCCGCAATCAATGAAAAGTGCCAGGGAGTGGTCTTTGAACAGATCAACCATGTTCACCACGGAATGCTCCCGCCACCGCTGGGGGTATTTTTCGTAGGAACCTAACTTCAGAGCGATCTCCCACTTCACGGTGGAGTAGGTAAGGTCTACCCCGCCGCTCATGCTGGCCGCGGCTGTGAAGAGCTCCGGGTGACGAGCGGCCAGATAAAGAGCCCCTTGACCCCCCATACTTAAGCCGGTAATGGCCCGCCCGTTGCGATCTGCCACGGTGCGATAGGTAGAATCGATAAAGGGAATAACTTCGCTAATGATATGCGTTTCATATTGGCTGGTGGAATCCAGGGGACTGTCCAAATACCAACTATTGTAACCGCCATCCGGACAAACAAGCATGAATTCATATTGATCAGATAAAGCCCCTAAATCCGTCTTTTGACTCCAGTTCAAATAATTACCACCGTAACCGTGCAGAAGGTACACAACGGGGAAATCCTTCTGATCGGTAAAGTAAACATCGGGTTTTACGACAATGGCAGGAATTGTTTTATCCATGGAAACACTATAGATCAAAACCGTGTCCACATCTGCGGGATAAAGATTCCAGGAAACGGTGAATAGGAAGACCCAGGGGAAGAGAAACTTTTTCATTTCTTTAATTTACTTTAATTATCAAATCACTTTACAGGAATGTTCTGGTTTTTGACCTGAAAATCAACCTATCATTTTTCCCCGGTGAAATGATGGTGCATTTATTCCGACTAGATGGTCTCCTTAAACAAACCTCTAAAGTTTCACCCATTTCGGTCGCGGTCTCCCGCTAACGACCCTCTCATTCCTACTTTAACAGTACCATTTTTTCGGGGCTGGTAATATTCAAGGTAGGGGAAAAAATACTAACATTTAATAGTCATCGTTTTTATACTTGACTAAAGCATTCGGAATGCATCATACGCTTAAATAAAAATAAAATCCGTACGAGAGAAATTTGGTCAAATATCTAAAAACACTAACTATAAACTTCGCTGTTTTAACCATGTTCACAAGCATAAGAGCACAAACAATTCAAGATACGATTTACAGCTCTGCCGATCTAGATGGAGATATACGGTATATGTACTATTATGATCTTTATATTTATGGTACAACTGGAATCCATCTTATGGTAGGTGATAGTTATTTCTACTGGCCGAATGAATCCTTTGTGGCGCGGGCCTATCTCAGTTTTGATATTTCCTCCACACCAATTTCTATTAGCGAGTATGTATTAAGCGAAGTAAAATTATTTATTAACCAATTATTGTCAGTCGGGAACGGTACAGATGGTTTCCCAATTTTTTTCGATCGGCCTGCGGGATCCGTGCCATGCGTCCTCGACCACATCATCTATGGGGATAGCCTGGATACAACCGATTATACCGCCGGTGATCCCGGGGACCCCAATACACTGACCTCCAATATCGGCATAATATCAGTTACTCCGGACACCGGTTGGAGATCCCTGGAGGTAACCGATTACTTCTTAGAAGACCTGACAGCCGGAAGAACCAAAAGCCAATATCGTATTCGCTTTACCATCGACCACGATGATGATGATGTTCCAGATGCTTTGATTTTTAGGTCAGCAAATCACTCGACACTAAAACCTTATCTACTACTTATTTATACAGATAGCACCCTCAGTACAAATAAAATACAGGAGGAAATACCAACCCAAGTTATCCTACGGCAGAATTTTCCTAATCCCTTTAACACAGTTACGGAAATATCTTACCAACTAAACCAGTCTTCCTTCGTAAATCTTTCAATCTATGCAATAAACGGTCGATTGGTTAAAGCACTGGTAAATGAATATCAAAATATGGGTAACTATTCATTAAAATGGGATGCGCGTAATGTTAGTACAGGTCTATATTTTTATAGAATTTCCGCCGGTGGTCAAACTGCGCTTAAAAAGTGCGTAGTATTGAAGTAAACTTCAACCTTCGAGGTTTTTACGGGGTAGGTTACAAAGCGTTTATCCTGGGCATGGGGTTCCCATACTGAAACCTCAAAAATTCCTCTCCATCGGTCGTGGTCTCCTGACCACGACCCTCTCATCCCTATTTCAACGGTACCATTTTCCGGGTTTCATGAAATTGTTTACCAGTCTCTTTGGAAACAGACCGTCTTCCCGATATCAGGAGATCCTGGGTGACTTGGATTGGGCTGAAAGTCTTTTCCTTTCCCCCAGTATGGGGGAAACTAATAAGGGGGACATCTTACCACGCCGGTTTATACCATAACATCTTTTGCAAAACCAACAGTCTCTGTTTATTAAATCCCCACCTAACTCCTCCCCATTAAGGGATGAGTGTTTGTCCTGGACCTTGAAAAGGTGCGGTGCAGTTTACTTCACTTAGTTGTTATTAGAAATCATTCATCTGAAAACCCTTTCCTTTTCACCGGAAAAAACAGTTTGATTAAAACAATGAGCGTAAATCCTCAAGGACAATCTCTCCTAAAAAGTGTTACCCATATTCTGACACTAAAGTGTTACTCATGCTATTGATTTAACAGTTTGGTCTTAGAAATTATTTTTGCAACAGTATACAGATTAAGAAACATGTTGAAGGAAAACACAACTTACTTTACCGGAGTATTATTCCTTGTAACCCTCCAGTTCTCTGGCTGAAGGATCGATCACATCAGTCCATTTCGGCATCCAGAAATGCGGTATCAGATTATCATGTTTCCCAAAAAACTGCTCATACACTTTCCGGTAATAATAACTCTCTTTCAAAACGGGTGTACAGTGACTAATCCTCGGAGCATTCCTTTGGTATTCCGTGTCGGAGATCTGACCGTCCACAAAATCCTGTATAATATAATGCCAGGACCTCTTCATAGCACTTACGCCGTCGGAGAAGGCACATTTACGGCGCCAGAGTACTTTATCCGGTAACAAATCCATACCATCGAAAGCCTTCCTTAGCAAGTATTTCTCCAACCTGTTCACTCCATCAAAGGCTTTTAACTCAGCTGGGATGGAAAGATAATAGTTTACAAAAGCCTTATCTAAAAAAGGTATTCTGGCCTCTAATCCATTCGAACTAATGCTTCTGTCCGCTCGGAGGACATCATAATAATGGATTCCCTTAACCAATTTTATCGATTCGGCCTGTAAGTCCTGAAACGAAGGGGCATATTTCAGATACACATATCCACAGCAGACTTCATCGCTACCGTCGCCAGTAAAAATTACTTTGCAATCCGTATTCTCAAGTATGTATTTGGACACGAGGTAGTTTCCGATACTGGCTCGGACAGTGGTTGTGTCATAGGACTCAATATTATAGATCACTGTTTCAATTGCTGTGAGGAATGTTTTTTCTGAACACTCGATGCTATGGTGGGATGTACCGATATAATCGGACGCCATTCGGGCATAGTCAAGGTCGACGCTTCCCTTAAGTCCAATTGAGAAGGTCTTCAGATGATCGGTATCAGAGGTTCTCGCTACCAGGGCACTAATAAGACTGGAATCCAGTCCACCCGAGAGAAGACAACCGATTTCCCGTTCTGCCATCAGACGTTTTTCTACAGCGCTGGTCAGCAAGTCTCTGATCTGGCTACATATTTGCACTTCATCCTGCTTGTCCTGCATTGGATAAGTGAAATGGTAATAGTGTTGGAATACATCGCGATCTGTAGATGTCCACCAAGTCCCTGGCGGAAAAGGAAAAATGTAGTCGCAGATTCCTACCATTGTTTTTGCCTCGGAGGAAATCATCACATTATCGTTTTCCCTACCGATAAAGCCGGGACGAACCCCGAAAGGATCTCTGGAAGCAAACAGGGTACCCGTATGACTATCATGAATAACGAACATAAAAACCCCGTCCAGCTCAGCCACCGTCCGCTGAATCCCAAAGGTTTGATACATATAAAGAATTACTTCGCAGTCAGACCCAGTTTTCAGCGCAAACCCATATTTCTGAGCAAGTTGGCGGTAATTATAAATCTCACCATTACAGATGAGTGTCAGTTCAGTATCATCCGGGTGGCTCATAGGCTGATCCCCAGCTTCAGTAATCCCCATAATCGCCAGGCGATGAAATCCAAACAGGACATTATCCGCTACTTTTTGATAACGAGTATTGTCGGGACCCCGATATTTGATCCTGTTCAGGAACGGTTCCAGTTCTTTCTGTCCATATGTGTTTCCCAAGTATGCTGTAATTCCGCACATGTCGATGATTTCTCCGTTTTTCATGAAATAAAAAACCCCCGCAACCATTTATTTGAGGTGTGGGGGTTTTATGTAAATTCGGTTACTTCAGGGTTACATAATCAGCCCCACCTTAGGATTATTGGCGTTATTATTGAGATCATTTAGTCCCGCAGCCAGGGCAACTATGTTAATTAGAAGTCGCATAATTGGTGCGAATTTATACTGGGGTCCTTGAATTAAAATACTCTTTTCGTCGAAATTACAGACATCGTATACACTTTGAGGTCAATTGAAGCTAAGGCTTTTATAGATGGGTTCATTAATATTTGCTACTGTCTATAAACAGACAATTTCCGCGGTTAGGAATGAAACACCGTCAACCAGATAAACCATATTCTCGTCATTAATGGGTTTTCTGACTTAATATTCACATCCAATTAGAAACCCTTTTTCCAGTACAGGAAAGGACAAACCCAATCAACAAACCGGAGATGCCCTTGATAAATTTTCCCATTATTTTCCATCTACCAGAAGACCAGGCACCTGAAATACACCAACATACTTACCAGTCCATCATTGATGAATTCGGTGAGGAATGTGAAATGTTTGCCCTGCAAAGTGGAAACGGAGAGTTTGTCTGAGGCCCAAGGGTAACTACCTTTCAGGTTAAAGACCTGACCTACCCACAACAAATGAATCTGGCCCTGAAGCAATGTTCCGGTGATTGGGTTATCTATCTCC
>CAZBEL010000042.1:0-9097 GCA_964490885.1 uncultured bacterium | reverse complement strand
AAGGAGTGGCGGAGAATGTGGGGTCCATAGGAGCGGTCGGTGGCTAACTTTTTAAAATATTTACTTATATGTCTCTGAATAGTTCGGGGTGCGATCCGTCGACCCTTCCGATTGGTAAATAAAGGACTGTTTGCCGTTGCTTGTACTGCAGTTTTCCCCCTTTTTTTCAAGTAATAATCCATGGCTAATTTGGCACGTTCACCAAAGGGAATCAACCTCTCTTTGTTCCCTTTGCCATGAACTTTTACCACTTGCTGGTTCCAATCCACATCACCCAGATTCAGATTGACCAATTCCCCCAATCTCATCCCCGTGCTGTAGAATAGCTCCATTACTGCTCGATCCAAGCGCCCATTGAAGGTCTTTTCGTCGGTGGTTAACATTAACTTTTCGACGAGGGTTTCATCAAGAAAATCGGGTAGTGGTTTGGGAACTTTCGGAGTGCGGATATGTACGGATGGATTATCCTGAAGCTGGCCAGTACGTAACAAAAACTTGCACCAGGATTTTAAAGTTGCCAAGCGTCGGGCTACGGTACGCGCCGAAAGTCCGGCTTCGTATTCCTTTCCTAAAAAATGGCGTATCGTTTGCCGATCAATACGGGACAATGTTTGTAGTGAATCAGGATCATATTGTTCCAGAAAAGCTTGGAAACGGTGAAGGTCATGTCGATAAGCCTGTACCGTATACGCAGAAAACCCCCGTTCTTCCTGAATGTAGGAGAGGAAATCAGCGATTGATTGTTCGAGCTTATTCATCGAGGATTACCATGGCTTGAATAACTTGTTGCATATCGTCTGGGATAGGCGCTGTAAAAGTCATGGATTTTTTCTTCAGGGGATGGTAAACCTTAAGTTGGTAAGCATGTAAAGCTTGGCGTTGGAGGAGATCAATTAAACTATTCAACTTCCGTGAGATTTGGGGGAGATACCCTCTGCATCGCGCCGAACCACCACCATATTTCTCATCCCCGAAAAGAGGGTGACCAGCATAGGCACAATGAACCCTGATCTGGTGGGTGCGCCCTGTCCGAGGAAAAAAATGAAGCACGCTTAAATACCGACCTTCCTGTTGAATTTCGTACCCGGTTTTTGCTGTCCGTCCAGAAGGAACTACTTCAAAACGGGTGGGATCTCCGTGGGAACGGCCGATGGGAGCTTCGATAGTTCCACTCCGTTCCGGCCACTGACCCCAGGTAATACCCACATAGGTTTTTTCAACGTCGCGCCGAGCAAATTGTTCACTTAATTGATGGTGAACGTGGTTATTCTTTGCCACTAACAATGCCCCAGAAGTATGTTGATCTAACCGGTGAACGATCCCTGGTCGCAGGGGTCCGTTAACATCAGACAATTCCTGAAAATAATAAACCAATCCGTTCACTAACGTACTATCGGGGTTCCCTTTACCTGGATGCACTGGCAACCCCGAAGGTTTATTTACTACAATGAGGGCTTCATCCTCGTAGAGAATATCTAGGTGAATCGGCTGGGGGAGTATATGCTCTGGTTCGAGGAGAATTTCAGGAGGTTCAAATTGTACCAACTCGTCACCCTGAAGTCTAAAGCTGGCTTTTTGCTGGCGACCGTCTACGGTAACTCGTCCCTGTTCGATGGCCCGTTGAATTTGCGTTCGTGAATAATCAGGGAGATGGTGCGCTAAAAACCGATCAAGGCGATCCGCTTCCTGGGATGGGACGCGTATCTTGTGTACCTTCAAGAAGGTGTGGTAACGTGTTCCTTAGAATCTCGAAAGAAGGAGTAATAGAGGAAAAGTCCCATTCCCACCGTGACAGCTGAATCGGCAATATTAAAAATATACCAGTGATAACTCCCAATCATAAAGTCGAGGAAGTCCACAACCTTTCCGTAGAATAGGCGGTCCACCAGATTTCCCACAGCACCGGCTAGGATCACAGCCAAAGAAAGGCGTAATAAAAAGGCCTTATTCCGTGATTGCCAAAGATACCAGCTCAGTAGGCCTGTCATGAATACCGCAACAATGGTAAATAAATAGGTCCCACCCGGTACGTTCATGCCAAACGCGATTCCATCGTTGGTGACGTAGGTCAAGTGAAAGAAATTCTTAATAACCGGAACAGATTGATATAATTCAAGGGAGTTGCGAGTCAGCGCCTTTGTAACCTGATCCAGGATTACAATGGCGACACTCACAAGAAGTACGCTCATAAAAGATTCAGTTTTTCCTTATTCTTACACTCTACGCATTTGGTCGTGTTAGGAACTTCGATCATCCGTTCTTCAGGAATCAATTCTCCGCAAATAGTACAAACCCCAAAGTTGCCAGAATCTATCCTTTCTAAGGCAAGAGTTAGGTTTTTGTAATAGTCACTCTCCCGGTTCATAAGAATGTAATTCTTTTCCTGCTCAAAAGAATCGGTTCCGGCATCGGCCATGTGGAGACTGTAAACGGCATCCTGAGATAGTCCTGCTTTCACGTTCTTGGTCGTTAGCAGGCCATTTTTTAGATCACCCATATCCTTGGCAATCTCTTCCATGCGCCCTAAAATGGCCTTCCTAAACATTTCTAACTTAGCTTTTGAATATTTTCTTGCCATCGTCATTTCCTTTCAAAGTTTTACGCGTTCAATACTAAACGTCAAGGTTTCGTTATGCACGGTAAAGGATGCAGTATAATCACCCTGGTCTATGTTTTCATCCATTTGAACGGTTAAGGTTTCGTTGAAAAAGTAATCTTTAAATTCCCGGAGTGCATGGGCAATCTCCCCTCGAACCTGTCCATGAATTTTTATCCGGTCTTCAACCGCGAAATTAGCATTTTTTCGCATAATTTGCACGTGACGAATGATATCCCGGACAATTCCCTCTCGGATTAAACTAGGCGTTAATTCTGTGGTTAATCCTACGGTAATTCGGCCATCGGTGGCTGAGGTGTGTCCCTCGGTGGGCTCGGTGTCTACGAGGATATCTTCAGGAGTGAGCGTTAATGTCTTCTGTCCGATGGTTACCGGCCACTCCCCTTTACCCTGAAGGGTCTTCAACAGTGTGCGCGAGTTAACCTGCTCCAGATGCTCCCTGATTCTCGGTAGGTCCTCTCGGAACTTCTTCCCTAACACAGGTAAATTCGGTTTAATGCGCGAGCGCAATACCCTTTCCGGATTCTGGATACGCTCTAAGACTTTTACATTCAATTCATCCAACACAACCTCCTGATGCTCCATTACGAATTGAGCCAGATCATTGTCAGGTAAATAGATGTACAGGGTTGCCAGAGGTTGACGAATTTTCAAGTTCCCTTTATTCCGTGCCGAGCGACCTAATTCCACAACCTTGCGTAAAGTGTCAACACGATCCATTAGGTTTTTATCGATAGCACTTTCATCCCCTTCGGGAAAGTCATTCAGGTGGACGCTTTCCGGGAGATCAAGCCCTGCGTTTACACCTAAGTTTTGATAAATGGCCTCAGTCACAAAAGGTAATATCGGGGCTAATAGTTTAGTCGTTGTTAAGAGAACCTCGTATAAAGTATCGTAGGCTGCCCTTTTATCGCGATCATCAGCTGCTTTCCAAAAACGCCGGCGGTTCCGACGAATATACCAGTTAGACAGGTCGTCCAAAAACCGTTCCCATTCACGCATGAAACGGTAGACGCGATAATTTTCGTAATGCTCCTGAGCATTCTTCATTAATAGGTTTAATTCGGAGAGGATCCACCGGTCGAGGAGCGTGCGGTCATCCGGGTTTGGTGGCGAAGTGGGTTCATAGCCATCAACAGCAGCGTAAGTAGCAAAAAAGGAGTATACATTCCAAAAGGTAATGAGTTTTTTACGCACTTCCTCCGCTGGTCCGTACCCAAATAAAAGATTATGCTCGATATTCTGGCTGGCGTAGATCCAGCGCATGACGTCCACCCCCATCTTCTCCGCGGCCTCATCAAACCAGATTGCATTCCCCCACGACTTATGCATATCCCGACCAGTTTCATCTTTTACGAGGGCATGTCCTAAAAGGGTTTTGAAAGGTGCCTTTTCCTCCATAAAAGCCGACATGGCCAGGAGCGAATAAAACCAGTTCCGGAATTGGCCAGGAAAGGACTCAGTCACAAAATCACCCGGGAACCAAGTTTTCCAATACTTGCGATCCGTATTGTACTTCAAGGTGGAATAGGGAACAATCCCGGCATCTAACCAAGGATTACCAACATCGGGAACCCGCGTACCGATTAACCCCGTCTGGGGGTGCCGAATCTTCACTGCATCGATCCAGGGCCGGTGGGGACTATGCCCCTCAAAAGCCTCCCATCCTTCTACGGCCAAGGATTTTAATTCTTCTTTGGAACCCACCACATAGAATGAGCCGTCTTCAAATATCCAAATGGGTAACGCCAATCCCCAGAAGCGTTTTTTCGAAATCATCCAGTCGCCCATATTGTCCAACCATTCATGCTCCCGTTCTCGGCCCCATTCCGGAATCCAACGGATGTCGTCCACAATCTTCTTGATCTTGTCCCGCCAGTCCATGTTAATGTACCACTCTTCCACGATCCGGAAGACCAACTCATCCCCTGAACGCCAGCAATGGGGATATATGTGCGGATAATCCTCCACGTGAACTAGAAGACCCCGCTCTTTCAAGTCCTGGATTATGGCGTCGGCAGTTTTGGGATCGGTGGCACTCCGCCCTTGCAGCCAACCAAATTGATCGATGAAACGGGCCTCTTCATCCAAAGGTGCCAGGTTCACCAGCCCCAGCCGTTTTCCAATTTCATGGTCCACATCCCCACAGCCAGGGGCGATATGCACGATACCGGTCCCTTCTCCGGCTACGACAATATCGTTACCAATGGAATCTTTCCCGCCATCAATAACCTTATGACCGCTCACCGCAGTGGTCCCTTGAGCTTGAAGTTCCTGGTCAACAAAGGGATAGCCACCGGGGATTCGCTGAGCCGGCAAATGGTCGTAAGGACCATCGTAGGCCCAACCCACTAAGTCGGAGCCTGGCAGGCTTCCCTCAATCGTATAACCCCCATGCTCTTTAAAGATTTGGTCGATGGGTTTGAGTTTCGGAACTCCTTTAATCCATTGCTTTTGCTCCTGAAACTGCTTTTCAAGACGGGCGTAATGCAAGTTGTCGGCGGCAAAATAATAGAGGGAACCATCCGGTGTACGCAATTTCACATACTCTAAATTCACATTGACCGCTGCCGCCACGTTGGAGGTTAATGTCCAAGGGGTTGTGGTCCAAATTAAAAGGTATTCTTTGTCACGACCTCGTAACGGGAAGCGCACGAACACAGCCTTATGAGCAACTAACTTGCGCCCCTCAATGATCTCCATCTGGGAATAAGAAGTCCCCGAACGTCCGGACCACGGGACCACATCAGTTCCCCGGTATATCTTGCCAGCATCATATAATTTCTTTAAAAAACTCCAGATGGTATAATTATTCTCATCGGACATGGTATAATAAGAATTATCCCAATCCATCCAGTAACCCAACCGTTTGGATTGCTCCGTCTGAACAGCCGAATATTTCTTAACTCGTTCTTTACAAAGGTTAACGAACTTTTCGATGCCAAAGGCTTCCACATCCTTTTTAGAAGTAAATTTGAGTTCCTTCTCCACCTCTACTTCTACCCATAGACCCTGGCAGTCGAAACCGTTTTGATACCGTAGCTCATGACCAGTCATGGCTTTGTAGCGTTGAAAGATGTCTTTCAACGTCCGACCCCAAGCATGGTGGACTCCCATGGGATTATTGGCCGTAATTGGCCCATCGATAAATGACCACTTTGGTTTACCCCGGTTAGCAGCCACGCGTTTCTGGAAGATCTGGTTATCCTGCCAGAACTTCAGAATCGAGTGTTCCTGGGCAATAAAATCAACCTGTGGAGTTACTTTCTTAATCATAATTCTCTGGAATTCAGGACTGAAAATTAGAGCGTGAATTTAGGGGACAACGTCAGCCTCTTCAAAGGTTTCGCTGAAGGAAATAAACAAAAAGTCCCCCCAATCGGGAGGACTTTAGTTCAATAAATAAGTATCAGTCAGATAGATCCAAAGCATAAAAACGGGATATTTTATCGCGCTTTACCAGAAGTAGAATGGTATTTTCCTTACTGACCGTTTTAACCAGAGTCTCGAAGTCATCCACATCCTCGATGTCTTCGGTGCCCACCTTGGTAATGATATCCCCTGGCCGGATCCCGGCACGGTAAGCTTCACTATTCCGGTCCACATCTACAACCACCACACCCTTTTGCGTGGGGTCCAGGTTAAACTTCTCTGCCAGGTTACGGTTCATGTCCCGAACCTTCAATCCCAATCCACTCTCATTATGGGTATTGGTGGCGGCTAATTGGGGGTTTTCTGGTAATTCTTCTAATTTCACCCGGAAGGTTCTCTCCTTCCCATTACGGATAACGGTGAGTGCATAACGTTTGCCTGGCTCGGAAGAGGACACCAGGTTTTTCAACTGGGCTGGCCCCTTCACTGTGTGATGATCGAAAGTAATAATCACGTCTCCGGCTTTTAACCCAGCTTTCTCTGCTGGACTACCATCTACCACATCACTCACTAAGGCACCATTGCGCGTGTCCAAATCCAGGGCACGGGCGTAGGAGTCCTCAATCTCCTGGATATACACCCCTAACCAAGCTCGTACAACATAACCCTTCGTAATGAGGTCTTCCATCACTTTTCGGGCCATGTTCGATGGAATGGCAAACCCCACGCCGCGATTGGAACGCTCAAATCCGCCGGTAGCAATTGCGGTGTTGATCCCTACTAATTCCCCCTGCATGTTCACCAAAGCGCCACCGCTGTTCCCGGGATTAATGGCAGCATCCGTCTGAATGAAATCTTCGTAATTATTTCCCGAAATAATGTTACTTCGACCCAGAGCGCTTACGATGCCAGCCGTTACACTATGACTTAAATTAGGTGAGAACGGACTCCCTATGGCTAGGACCCATTCCCCAACCTTTAATTGATCCGAATTCCCAAAAGGTAACGCAGTCAAGTCTTCCGCATCAATACGCAGAACAGCCACGTCACTCTGGGGGTCTGTACCCACAATCTCGGCCTTATATTCCCGCTTGTCAATGAGTTTTACGGTAATCTTGTCCATATCCTGAACCACGTGGTTGTTGGTCAGAATGTAGCCTTTTTCGGCATCCACGATGACCCCGCTACCCAGGGCCTGGGAATGAAATTCCTGTTCACCGAATCCACGAGGGAAAAAGCCCTCAAAAGGAAATTGATCGTGAAGATCGTTGATCTTTACAGTCTTATCTGTCAGGACCGTGACAACGGCAGGGTTTACCTTTTCCGCCACCTGGGTGAATACATTACTAAACTGTTGAACAATGGAATTTTGGGCCACGACTGGTAGAACGGCGACCCAGAAAATGATTAACCAATTTTTACGCATAGGAGTATTCCTCATGAAAATAGTAGGTTATTGTGCCCTTTTGAATGCAGACCCTTTTAAAAAGTTTCCGAGCAAATCCTGGTCTTTAAAAAATCGTCTCTGGTTCCCGGAATCGAAAGATATAGGTAGGAAAGGAAAGTTTAGGTCTTTCCCTATTCTGCAAGAAACGAAGATGAGAAAAGGAATTATTAGTCTAAACGACCAAATAAGAAAACAGACGGGATTAGTGAGTCCCGTCTGTCATCTAATTCTCCACTAATATAGGGTAGTAGAAAACTACCAGCTAATGGTGGAATTTATTTCACAATAACCATTTTCCGGGTGGCCTGGAAGCCCTTTGCTGTTAGGCGGTAGAGGTAGATCCCCGTACTTACTTCACGACCGGAATCGTTACGCCCATCCCATGTAATCCGATGGTACCCGGCTGGCAGAGATCCACTCACTAACCTGCGGATTTCCTGGCCCCGTAGGTTGTACACCACCAACTCCACATCACTCTCCACCGGTAAAGCAAAAGTAATTTCCGTGACCGGGTTGAAGGGATTGGGATAGTTCTGATGTAAAGCGAATTGGGTCGGAATCACATCCAAAGAAATCTCCTTGTTTCGGGTAACTACCGGAACTTGAATACCTTGCGGACCCACGGCTTGAACATCTTTTAACTGTACTGCGGCCGTCTGGTCGTACTTGCCAACAAGAGTCACCGGTATGGTAATATCCCAATCTTGATCCAGTTCAAGGACATCCCCTTTACGGTTCAACACCAAAATCGTAAATGTGCCCTGATCATCGGCATGAGAGCTAATGAGCAACCCTTCCCGGTAGTTGGTGAAGGTTGGGGAGCCCAACTCCATCTGCTGGTTATTGTATTTCAGGGTAATTTGCAAGCCCCGGAGATGGCCGTCATAATCCAGAGCTAGTCCGATCTGGTTTGCTTTTAGAGATGCCAATTCTACATCCAGCATGGCAGAAGCATCAAAGGCCGTTTCCCGGGCCTGACCGGCAGTGACAATCAAGTCTACGATCATGACAATATCGGCAATGTTTAAGGTGCCGTCGTAATTCACATCGGCATTGCGGAATTGCGGATCGCTGGGAACTGTGACGCCCAGGACAAAATCCACTACCGCACTTAAGTCACTGATGTCCACCGTATTATCGAAGTTAACATCCCCCGGCAAGAACGGTGTGGCGCAGGCCGTATTGGATGGTTTGGATTCTAACTGGCCATAGAGGGGTGTCTCCCACAAAGCCCGAACATTATAACAGTATTCTACGTAATTCGCAGGCACTGTGACGGTATAAGTCGTATCATTCCCCACGATGGAACCAACGAGTGTGTCCCCTGCCGTGGTGACCTCATAGATATTGTAACCAACCAAACTATCGGCTGTAGAAGTGCGGGAGGTATACACACCACCGAAATAGGCCGTCACGTTGAGCGGATTCGTTCCCGTTTTACGTTCCAGGTTAGAAGTATTAACCGTAGAAAACAGCCCGACTTGTACTGACTGTTCGGCGGGTGAACCGGTGATTACCTGACCACTACTGGTAACAGTTGTTGTACGGCCAGCAGGAACCCCAAAGAAAGTGGCGGCTATACCAAAGTCACCAGTTAGCGATGGGTCACCACCTACAGCATCGTAAATGGTGGAATAGACCCCACCAGCATACACCCAGTT
>CAZBEL010000041.1:0-9233 GCA_964490885.1 uncultured bacterium | reverse complement strand
GGACCGGTAGTGCCTTTCCACCCATTACTTTTAGTGCTACTGATCATGCCGGGGCGGAATCGGTGGTCCTGGTTCAGGTAAAGAACGGGAAACAAACGGTCATCTCCGATTGGATGGAATAGTATCCCGATACATGGGGGAGACTTAAGCAAGTGTCCCTCAGAATGTTACAACTTGCGTTCTCTTTCTGAGTTAGCGTAAATAGCGAATAAACGCCGTGGCTCAGTTGGTCATTGAGGACGTCCACATGCGCTTCGAAGGGGTGGTCGCCCTCCAGGGAGTTTCGTTGTCGGTTGATCAGGGGGAAATTCTCTCCCTGGTGGGTCCCAACGGCTCGGGGAAATCTACATTATTCAACTGCATTAATGGATTTCACCGGCCACAGAAAGGTGAAATAATCTACCAGGGTCATGATTTATTGAACTGCCTGCCACACACTGTGGCCCGATGGGGGATTGCTCGAACGTTTCAAAACTTGCAAAATATTCCCTACGCCACCGTGTTACAGAATGTACTTTTAGGCGCCCATATTCACCTCTCATTGGGAGACACTTTCCGACGAAGTGTTTCTCGCAAAGAACGGGAGCGGGAAGAAGCCTTGGCCCTGGAAATCATGGCCTTCCTTGGCCTGGTGAATTACGAACAACGGATTTTAGGTTCACAACCTTATGGGATTCAGAAATTAGTAGAACTGGCCAGGGCCTTGATAGCCCGTCCTAAATTGCTTCTTTTGGATGAACCAGCAGCCGGGATGAATGAGCAAGAGACCCTGGAAATGGCCAAGATCATTGCGGAGATCCGCGAAGATTTCGGTATTACCGTTTTGGTCGTAGAACATGATATGAACTTGGTGATGAGCATTTCCGATCGGATTTGTGTGTTGGATTCTGGACAAGTTATCACCATTGGGACGGCGTCTCAGGTCAAAGAGCATCCCGAGGTGCAACGGGTCTTTTTAGGAGCGACTGCTGATGCTTGAATTGGTAGGTGTAGAAGCGTATTACGGAAAGATCAAAGCCCTGCATGGTATTTCACTCCGCGTGGAAGAAGGTCAGAT
Source organism: uncultured bacterium (assembly GCA_964490885.1). GTDB lineage: Bacteria > Fidelibacterota > Marinisomatia > Marinisomatales > TCS56 > CAZBEL01. The sequence continues at coordinate 8,176 of CAZBEL010000041.1, read as the reverse complement.
GGTGTGTCTATTGGGGGCTAACGGAGCTGGCAAAACCACCGTTTTACGAACCATTAGTGGCCTATTAGAACCTGAATATGGCACAATCCATTTCCAGGGAGTGCGCATCGATGGGTCTGACCCGGAGAAAATTACGAAGTTAGGAATTGCTCATGTTCCCGAAGGACGGGGGATTTTCCCACAACTCACGGTCTTTGAAAATCTGAGAATGGGAGGGTTTTTAATCCCCAAGCGGTCGTCTTTTTTAGAACGGTTAGAAAAGGTATACGATCTATTCCCGATCCTGGCGGATCGGAAACGCCAATTAGCCGGTACCCTGAGTGGAGGCGAACAGCAGATGTTGGCCATCTCCCGGGCCCTCATGCTTAAACCGAAGCTATTACTCTTAGATGAACCTTCTTTAGGGTTATCTCCCCGTTTGGTTCAGGAAATCTTTGAAACTATCCAATCTCTGCATAAATCCGGTGTTACAATCCTTCTGGTTGAACAAAATGTGCAGCAAGCTCTACAGATCGCTGACTACGGTTATGTCTTAACGACTGGGAAAATATTCTTAAGTGGGACGTATGATGAATTAATCGCCGAGGAGAAAGTCCAAGACTACTATCTGGGTCAGGGGAAATATATACGCCGGTCCCGACTGTGGGGAGGAGTATGAAACCACCCGACCTAACGGTTTACAATACCGTCCCGAAACTATTTTGGTACCAGGTCGAGCATTACGGTGAGGAGCCGACCCTATGGTGGAAAAGGGGGGGTCTTTGGAAAAAGATTAGCTGGCAGGAATACGGGAATTGGTCACGGGCAGTGGGGAATGGCCTCCTTTCTCAAACCCTAAAACCGGGCGATAAGGTCTCTATTCTAAGTCAAACCCGAGTGGAGTGGGTTGTAATCGACATGGCTATCATGGGTATTGGCTGCATCACCACGCCCATTTATCACTCCAATACGCCACAACAAGTGCGTTATATCTTGGATCACAGCCAGAGTCGCGTTGTGTTTGTAGAGGACCAGGAACAACTGGACAAAGTCCTCTCCATCTGGGAGACCCTTCCCCACCTTAAGATGGTGGTCGTGATGGATAAGTTTCACGCTGGGGATCGTCAAAATGTAGTGTCTCTGGAGCACTTTACCCAGCAGGGGGATCAATATGGGCAGGATCATCCTGAAGAGTTCCAACAGCGTCTTCAGGCTGTACATCCGGCTGATATTATTAGCTTTATTTATACGTCAGGGACCACGGGACCACCGAAAGCAGCCATGATTACCAGTGAAAATGTAATTGCCATTATTCGCCATTTACCATCACTGTTAAACCTTCGGCGGTCGGATGTAACCATGGCCTATTTACCACTGGCACACATCGCCGAGCGGGTGGTGGGCCATTTCATGAAATTGTATGCCGGGAATCAAACTGTGTATGCCGAAAGTCTGGAAGATTTACCCAGCAATTTGCGGCAGACTGGTCCCACGGTCATGTTCGGCACCCCCCGTGTATTCGAGAAATTTTACGCTCGTATTCTAACCGGGATTCAAGACGCAACCTGGTTTGAAAAAAGCATCTTTCGTTGGTCTCACCGCGTTGGGAAAAAAGTCGCTGAACGGGAGTTGAATCGTCAGAAGATTTCCTTTGGATGGCGAGTAAAACGTTATCTGGCACACCTGTTGATTTTCCGCAAAATTCGCGACATTTTTGGTGGAAACATCCGTTTCATGATTTCAGGTGGGGCCCCCATTGCCCCAAATATTATACGCTTTTTTTATGAGATGGGTTTAAAGATATATGAGGTTTATGGCATGACGGAGACCACCGGGCTTTTGTCCATGAATCGACCGGGAGCCTACAAAATTGGGTCAGTCGGGAAACTTTTCCCGGAGACTGAAATCAATTTGGAGGAGGACGGTGAGATTTGTGCCCATGGGCCTCAGAACTGTCAGGGGTACTATCGGAATGAGGAAGCCACCCGGGAGTTACTAACGACAGACGACTCAGGAAAGATCTGGTTGCATACGGGGGATATTGGCTATTTTGACGAGGATGGGTTCCTTTATATTACCGATCGAAAAAAGGATTTGATCATCACTGCCGGGGGTAAAAATGTGGCACCCCAAAATATCGAGAACCTTTTGAAAACCAGTCCATACATCAGCCAGGCAATGGTCTATGGAGATCGGAAACCGTACCTCACGGCTTTGTTAACCCTGGATGAGGACGAAATTACCAAATTTGCTCGGGACCGTCGTATTCTGTACAGCGATTTATCGGACCTAACTAAACAACCAGAAGTCCTGAACCTGATACGCAAGGAAGTCCATGCGAAAAATCAAGAATTGGCCTCCTACGAAACGATTAAGAAATTTCGTATTCTGGAGGAAGAATTGGATCAGGACAAAGACGAGATTACGCCAACGTTAAAGGTAAAACGCAAGGTCGTAACCGAGAATTACCGGTCTTTGTTAGAAGAAATGTACTGAGTATCGTCGCAAGAGGATGAATAGAGTAACATAAATGGATTACCGGCAATATAAGGTTCGAAGGTCAGCTAAAATCTTGATCTTATTGTTGTTTTTATTCTCCCTCATGTTAAATGCCCAGGATCGGTTTTCGTCTATCTCTAATTATTTTTCTGAAACACCGGCTCTGTACTGGTCTGGTTGTCGTTACGTGGTTCAGGATCGGAGTAACCAATGGATTTTGGGGGCAGCATTGGTGGGGACGGCACTGGCTTTCCAGGTAGATGCCTCGGTTCAAAGTTACGCTCAAGAGAATGGACTGCTTCCCGAACCTTGGGCGCGTTTCGGGGATAATTGGGGTGGGGGCTGGGCTTATGCTTTCCTGTATCCCACGATCTTTACTACTTCTCGGATAGGGGGGGATTCATGGTCTATGACTGCGCGCAAACTTGAATTTGCCTCTTTTACCCTGGGTACGACATCCGCGCTCACTTCTTTTTTAAAGAGAGTCGTAGGCCGGGAACGCCCCAACCATCGTGGCTATCGATCCTTCCCTTCGGGACACACCTCAGGCAGTTTTGCTTTTGCAGGTACGATTGATAAACTGTATGGCCATGGGTGGGGTAGTTTAGCTTATGGAGTGGCTACCTTGGTTGGGATTAGTCGGATTCATGATAATAAACATTACTTGAGCGATGTAATATTTGGTGCGGCACTTGGTACCACCATTGCCCGTGGGTTCGCCCACGTTTATCAAACAGATAATTCTTCACCAAGTGGGAATACGGTTAATTCTCTGTTTACTGGGGATCAAATACTTTTTGTGCTGACCATTCCCCTGGATTAATACTCCAGGGTTGGGAGGTAGTTTCTAGATTCTGTTAGTTATCCTTTGATGACGACCAGCGGAACAAGTTTAGCTACCAGTTTGGAAAGCCCTGCTTCGTGTGCTGCCTGAACAACGGCGTTTACGTCTTTGTAAGCTCCTGGTGCTTCTTCAGCCACACCCCGGAAGGAGGGACTCCGGACCAAAATACCACGTTGTTTTAACTCTCGCGTGACCTTATCTCCCCGCCACTGTTTTTTAGCCTTGTGCCGGCTCATGGCCCGTCCAGCGCCATGGCAGGAAGAAGCCCATGCTTTCTCAGCACTGGTCTCCGTACCGATTAGAATATACGAAGCCGTGCCCATTGTGCCTCCAATCAACACTGGTTGGCCAATGGACCGATAGGGTAGTGGGAGGTCAGGATGGTTGGGCCCGAAAGCCCGGGTGGCACCTTTGCGATGGACATAGAGAGGTTTTAGTGTCCCATTGACCAAGTGTTTTTCCTTTTTACACGTGTTGTGTGAAACGTCGTACAAGAGGTGTAATTCCGCCTGGGGGAAAACCTTAGCAAAGACTTGACGGGTGAGGTGAGTAAGGATTTGGCGATTGGCCATGGCACAGTTCATCGCTGCTTGCATTGCCCCCAGATATGCCTGTCCCGTGGGAGAATTGATGGGTGCCGAGGCTAATTCACGCTCAGGGAGTTGGAGACCATATTGGTGAGCTTCCACCACCATCTTTTTTAGATACTCGGTGCCAATCTGGTGGCCCAATCCCCGTGAACCACAGTGTATACTGATTTTGATATCACCTACCGTGATTCCTAATACCTCTGCGACCGGTTCATCGTAAACCTCGACGACCTCTTGTATTTCCAGGTAGTGGTTTCCCGATCCCAGGGTTCCCATTTCCTTTTCCTGCCGTTTTTTTGCATAATCCGAAACGGCAGCGGGATTGGCGTTAGACATGCGTCCGTTTTCTTCACAGTATTCTAAATCTCCCGGGATGCCGTAACCCTGGTCGAGAGCCCAGCGGGCACCCCCGGCTAGCATGTCATCCATGGCAGATGGTGAAAGATGCAATTTTCCCCGGCTTCCTACTCCTGCAGGAATGGAGCGAAAAAGGGCTTCTGCAATTGCACTTTGCTGGGATAATAGTTGTTCTTTGGTTAGACCGGTGTTCAACGTGCGCACACCACAGGAAATATCGAACCCCACACCCCCCGCAGAGATTACGCCCCCTTCCTGAGGATCGAAGGCTGCCACCCCCCCAATTGGGAAGCCGTATCCCCAATGGGCATCCGGCATAGCATAAGATGCACTCTGAATGCCGGGCAAACAAGCCACATTGCAAACTTGCTCCAGCACCTTTTCATCCATAGCGGTAATTAATTCTTTACTGGCGAAAATAATTCCAGGGACACGCATCTTTCCTTTACGCGGTATTTCCCACTCGTAGGTCGAGATCTGTTTTAATTGAGTTAATTTCATAGTTGACGGTTAGTCAAACATCCACGACACACTGGGCGTACCATTGATCGGGCTGTAATTGCTTCACTTTTAGACAGGTAAAAGTGGCGCCTTTCACTTCAACAGCGGGCTGATGACGGGAGCGCTCCACTGGTTCTCCCCATAACTCGGCAGTGAGTTTATTCTTAATAATGTTCAGTTTAAACTTGTTGAAAAGCATGTTTTCTGTGGCCATGAAATAAATGATTTTGTTAAGCCAATCTAAGAATAACACCTCGTGGTCAGGTGCGTTGCATTCTAAAGTAATTTTTTTATTGGGATGAATAGATTCTATTCTGGTTACTACTGCGGTTAAGGCCAGGGCGGCTTGCTGGAAAGCTTCGGTCAGCGATCTACCCCATCCCCGGAGACCCACATCCGCCTCGTGAGGGAAATGCTCCCAGCCAGGTACTTTCACAGGTGAGTCAGGGACGGTCATAAGTCAAGTTACATTGGAAGGCGTAATAAAACAAACTTTCCCAATCATCGTCCCTTTTTAAATAGGGTCCCCCTTAAGTACTTAACCCCGTCCTTTAGGTCTTTTTGTTCGGTTTAATGAAAGTTATCTGCTTTCCGTTAAATTCATTCCCCATCGGGTTATTCATTTGTCCGCCGCGAATAGGTTGCTAGGCGGATTAGAACGTCAGGTAGTATTCTTAGAATGGGTACAATGAACCGCCATTGCCAAGGGAAAATATAGGTCTTTTTACCTCTCTCAATCGCGGCTACGATCTTTTCCGCCGCCACAGTAACGTCCATTAAGAAAGGCATGGGAAAGCGGTTTTTTCCCACCATAGGTGTCTCAATAAAACCAGGACAAACAGTGGACACCTGGATTCCATAGTGCGTCAAAGTGTGGCGCCAACTATCCGCCATAATCCTGACCGCGGCCTTGGAAGCGGAGTAGCCTCCTCGGCCTCCCAGTCCCCGGAAACCTGCGACCGAACTGATGATGACTATTTTACCTGATTTTTGAGTTGTCATCGTCGGGATAAATGGAATCACCGTGTTGGTGACACCTAAAATGTTCGTTATTAACATCTGATTAATGTGAGACGCATCCCCAGTGCTGAGATGGTCGGGCCCACCTATCCCGGCGTTAGCTATGACGATATCAATTCCACCCGTAACCTGTAGAAATGCCTCTGCAGCTTCTTTGCACGCTTTAGTCTTTTGCACGTCCATGGGGTAAATCTCAACATCAACAGTCGCACGAAACTTTTTACAGGTATCTGCAACTCTATTCAGTTGGTCTTTTCTTCGGGCGGCAAGACCTAAATGAGATCCCCTCCGAGCGTAAACATAGGCCAGATGCTCTCCAATTCCGCTGCTAGCGCCGGTGATGAAAACTCTCACGTAACGTCAATCCACGATTTGGTTATAGAATACAATTCCAGCCAATGAATATAAGCGATAATCAAATCTTAATAAAAATCTTCTTCCGGTACAACCAAAGCAATACCAGCCACCACATGAAGACGTGAAAGAGGGCGAAGAGGAGGGAACCGTTCAGGTCACCTGCCAGAGGAACGAAAATTGTTTTATACAAGTAAGTATACCCATTGACCGTATTTCCGTCGAGAGTGAATTTGAAGCGGAGGATAGATTTCACCCACAGTCCAGTAGCTACGAAGACAAAAATGGAATTGGTACCGAAAATGACTAACGGTTTCACGATCTTTTGGTTATTCTTAATGTCAATGAGCCAGATAAATATTCCTAAAATAACGGTAGCCCACCCTCCAGTGTACAGTACGTAAGAGCTGGTCCAAAGGGGTTTGTTCAGGGGAAAGACAAGACCCCACAGTCCTCCAATGACGATTCCCGCCAGTCCCCAGGTCCACATTTTTTTCACCGTGGCGAAATAATCATTCCCGGTCTGGATCCAGGTTCCTACCTGGTATCCCAAAACGACCGTAATGATTGCTGGCAAGGTACTAAATAGTCCTTCAGGGTCGAAGGGTAATCCCAGGCCGTGCCACATGTGGTTCTCTCCGATGAGCAGGAGATCAACCTTCCGGGCGAAGTTATTTTCTACTCCAAAAGGGTCGGGGCCACCGAATATCCACATGATCAACCAGTAAGCGACAAGGACTACCGCTGAAGTGATCCAGAGCTGTTTTGAATCCAGACGCAGGCAGAGGAAAGCGGCCACGCCGTAGGCCAGGGCAATCCTTTGCAGGACCCCTAAGATACGAAGTGTAGACCAATCCCAATCTTGCCGGATGAAGGGGTAGGCGTTTAAGGCCAATCCTAAGAGGAAGATAGTTACAACGCGGCCCAGGATTTTTCGAGTTAAAGGAGGCGATAGTTGATAATCAAACTTTTTAAAAGAGAAGCGCATGGCGACCCCAACGATGAACAGGAAGAAGGGGAACACCAGGTCGGTGGGAGTACAACCAAACCAATGTTTCCAGTCATAGTTAAAATACCCGTGTAACAGTGGGCCGTAAACATGCCCCCAACTTCCGGGTGTGTTTACCAAGATCATGAATGCAATGGTCAGCCCACGGAAGGCGTCCAGGGCTACGAGTCGTTGGGATTGAAGCTCTTTATTCATGTTGCTATCCTTTTTCTGTCGCCGAATGATTTTTTTCCATATCCCGGATGGGAACGAAAAATAGTAATAATAGCCCTGGAATGGTCATGGAAATAATGAACAGGAAGAATCCTTGATAGCCTAATGCGTGCTGTACGACCCCGCTCACCAGGCCGGGAATCATCATACCCAGGGCCATGATCCCGGTGGAGATGGCATAGTGGGAAGTTTTATAGGGTGCTCGTGCCGTGTACATGAGAAAGACCATGAAAGCCGTAAAGCCCATTCCGTAACCAAACTGTTCCAGGGCGACCAGGGGATATATGGCAGTCAGTCCTGGTTTGGCGGCGGCCATGTAGACGTAAACCAGGTCAGGGGCTTTTAACGCCAGGGCCAAGGGCCAGATGGTTTTCCGCAAGCCGTAGCGGGCCACTAACCAGCCCCCACAAATGCCCCCTAACACCAAGCTCAAAACGCCTACTGTTCCGTATACATACCCCACCGTTTCCGTTGGCAGGTTCAACCCTCCCGCTTCCGGTGTGTCCAGGAGAAACGGGGTTGCCATTTTAGTGAGGAAAGCTTCCCCTAGGCGATAGGTTAGTATGAATAAAATGATGAGTCCGATTTTTTCCTGGCGGAAATAAGCCTGGAAAACCTGGAAAAAAGACCCCTGGCTGGGCTGGTCTACTGACCGTCCCGGTTGATCACTGTCGGGGTAAGGTAAATACCAACGATGGAATAGAAATAGTAGGGCAAATATCACGGCAGCGATAATCATGACCACGAACCAGCTAAAGGGAATGTTATTAGTGCGAATCTCGATCCGGCCGGCAATGATCACTAATAAAC